>NZ_SMLA01000074.1:0-25084 GCF_004349225.1 Saccharopolyspora karakumensis | reverse complement strand
GGTGAGGGCGGCTGCGGTGAGGGGGCCGGCTGAGAGGAGCAGGGCGCCGAGGTTTCCGAACACCCAGTAGGCGTAGGGGCGTTGGGCGAAATCTCCCTGGTGGTAGCGCTGGATCACCAGGTGGTAGCCGTCGAGCCACCAGAACCCGAAGGCGGCGAAGACGGCGGCGACGACGGACGCACCGAGTGCGGCGATCAGCAGCGAGCGCCAGGAGCGGTTGATCAGCCCGACGGCGAGGGCGATCACGGTCACGAGGGTGAGCCCGTAGCTGAGGAACAGCGCCGCTCCCAGCGACAGCCCGCCGAGCAG
Source organism: Saccharopolyspora karakumensis (assembly GCF_004349225.1). Classification (NCBI taxonomy): domain Bacteria; kingdom Bacillati; phylum Actinomycetota; class Actinomycetes; order Pseudonocardiales; family Pseudonocardiaceae; genus Saccharopolyspora; species Saccharopolyspora karakumensis. The sequence goes on along the minus strand of NZ_SMLA01000074.1, from coordinate 24,775 downwards.
GGACGGCAGCGCTCGGCGCAGCGCCAGCAGGGCGATGCCGGTCGTGGCGACGCCGGTGAACAGGCCGTCGGCCGAGACGCCCATCCACACGGCGCCGGGGAACAGCACCACGAACGGGACCACCGCGCGCGCCGCCCGCTCGTCGTGCAGCGCCCTGACCGTCACCGGTACCGCGACCGCGGCCAGGGCTCCCACCAGCAACGTCACCACCGACGCCCAGGTGCCGCCGCCGAGTCCGAGCCGGTCCAGCCACGTGTAGACCAGCAGCGCACCCGGCGGGTGGCCCGAGACGTGCACCGTCCAGGAGTGGGGCTGCCCCGCGAGGACGTGCTGGGTGAACCCGCCGATCATCGCGGGGATGTCGTGCACCCGGGGCACGTCGTGGAGGTACTCGGTCCAGTCGGTCAGCCTCTCGGTGATCCCCGCGCGCCACCCGTCCACCAGCGCCAGCGAGACCGTCCACGCCAGGGCCGCCGCGTAGCTCGCGATGAGCAACCCGCGCCACGGCAATCGGGCCGCCAGCGGCGGGCCCCACACGACCACGGCGATCGCCAGCGCCACCGCCAACGGCGTTCCGGGGCCGAGATGGGGGTGGAGGAAGCCGAAGAGCGGAGCGGCGTCGGCGTGGAGCGGAACGCCGACGCGGTTGAGCGCGACACCGGCGATCGCCGTGGCGGCGATGAGCAGCGCACCGGTGGCGAGCGCGATCAGCTGCGCGCGGCGGGAGGGGAGGAGCACCGCCGCGAAGGTAGTCGTGCGCGAGCCCTCGGCCAACGCGCTGCGGGGATCCGTCAGAACCTCGTAAGAACTCACCCGGCGTAAGGATTCGGTAAGCGCCGCAGTCCTTTTCGGCCGCGCCCACTGCGCGCTTGCATGGGTGGCGTGAACGAAGTCGACGTGGTGCTGCCCTGCCTGGACGAAGCCGCCGCCCTGCCCGGGGTGCTCGCGGCCCTGCCCGACGGGTACCGGGCGCTGGTGGTGGACAACGGATCTCGGGACGGCTCCCCGGACATCGCCGCCGCTCGCGGTGCGACGGTGATCGCCGAACCCCGCCGCGGCTACGGGGCCGCGGTGCACGCGGGTCTTCGCGCCGCGGACACCGAGATCGTCTGCTTCGCCGACTGCGACGGTTCCCTGGACCCGGCGGTGCTGCTGGACCTGGTCGCGCGGGTGCGCGCCGGCGCGGATCTGGCGGTGGGCAGGCGCGTCCCGGCCGCGCCCGGGGCCTGGCCGGCGCACGCCCGCGCGGGCAACGCGCTCATCGCCGCCCTGCTGCGCAGGCGAGGCGTGCCGGTCCACGACATCGCGCCGATCCGCGCCGTCCGGCGTGCTGATCTGCTGAACCTCGACGTCGCCGACCGCGCCTTCGGCTATCCGCTGGAGCTGCTGCTCAAGGCCGGGCGGGCGGGCTGGCGGATCGTCGAGACCGACGTCGAGTACCGGCCGCGCACCGCCGGAACCCGCTCGAAGGTCTCCGGTTCGGTGCGCGGCACGCTGCGCGCAACGCGCGACATGGCGCGGGTGCTGCGATGATCGCGCTGCTCGTCGTCGCCAAGGCCCCCGTCCCCGGGCTGGCCAAGACCCGGCTGTGCCCTCCCGCTACACCCGAGCAGGCCGCGGAGCTCGCCGCCGCGAGCCTGCTCGACACCCTCGACGCCGTCCGCTCCACCCCCGGAGCGCACCCCGCCGTCGCCCTCACCGGCGACCTCGACGACGCCGCCCGCGCCACCGAACTGCGCGAACGACTCGCTCGCGGCACGCTGCTGGGCCAGCGCGGCGAGGACTTCCCGCAGCGCCTGGCCGCCGCCCACGCCGACACCGCCGCCGCCCACCCGGGCCTGCCGGTGCTGCAGATCGGGATGGACACCCCGCAGGTCACCGCGGAGCTGCTCGCCGACGCCTGCCGCCGGCTGGTCGGCGCCGACGCCGTCTACGGCCCGGCCGCCGACGGGGGCTGGTGGGCCATCGGCTTCCGCGACCCCCGGTTCGCGCGCCTGCTCGCCGAAATCCCCACCTCGCGCCCCGACACCGGCCGCCGCACCCTCAACGCGCTGCGCAACGCCGGACTGCGGGTCAGCGCGCTGCCCGAGCTCGTCGACGTCGACACGATGCACGACGCCCGCGCGGTCGCCTCGGTCGCACCGAGCACCCGCTTCGCCGCGGCGCTGGCCGGGTGCCCGAGGTGAGCGGCGAGTTCGACGCGGCGCTGCGCGGCGGCACGACCACCCTGGAGACCAGCGACGGCTCCGCCCGGCCGCTGCCCGGGAACCGCTGGATCTCCCAGCCCGACACCGCCGACCGCCACGTCCTGGCGGCGTGCCGAGGTCCAGTGCTCGACATCGGCTGCGGTCCCGGGAGGCTCGCCCGTGCGCTCACCGGCAGCGGAGTGATGTGCCTGGGCATCGACAGCTCACGGCTGGCGGTGGAGACGACCCTCGCCCGCGGTGCGACGGCGCTGCGCCGGGACGTGTTCGGCCCGCTGCCGGGCGACGGCAGCTGGCAGGAGGCGTTGCTGGTCGACGGCAACATCGGCATCGGCGGCGACCCCGCGGCACTGCTGTCCAGGGTGCGCCGCCTGCTGCGGCCCGGGGGAGTGGCGTGGGTGGAGGTCGAGCCGCCCGGAACCGGGATCTGGCGCGGCACCGGGCGCGTCGTCGACGCGGGCCGGCGCGGCCGGGCCTTCCGCTGGGCGCGCGTCGGTGCCGACGCCATCGCCGCGCTGGCCACCGGTTTCAGCGCGCGGGTCGTCGAGGTCGACCGGCGCTGGTTCGCGGTGCTGAACGCCGGGCCTTGACTCGCGGCGACCGGAGCAAGAGCATTCCGCCTCGCGTGGGAAACTGGGTCCAGTGTGGACGATCGGAAAAACGGTACCGGTGAGGAATGAATCGGACGTAGGTGTTCAAACGGCCTCATCTGACTGTGATTTCGGTCCGGCTGCGATGATTTTTCGTCCGAATTGATCGGAATCGTCCCGCTGATCGCCGGGGTTCCGTTTTTCCATACAGTATTCTGCATTCACTTGTCCGAGCGCGGGACAGGGTGCGCAGCGAGCGGTGTGAGGGGACGCGGATGAACTTCCCGGTGTGGGTGTGGGCGGTGACGCTGGTCGCGCTGCTCGGCCTGATCGCGGCCGACCTGCTCGTGGTGGGGCGGCGGCCGCACGCCGTCAGCGTCAAGGAGGCCGGCCTGTGGGTGGCCTTCTACGTCGCGCTCGCGGCGATCTTCGGCGGGCTGCTGTTCGCCTTCGCCGGTTCCACCAGCGGCGCGGAGTTCTTCGCCGGGTACGTCACCGAGTACAGCCTCTCGGTCGACAACCTGTTCGTCTTCGTGATCATCATGTCGCGCTTCGCGGTGCCCCGCGAGCACCAGCACCGGGTGCTCCACATCGGCATCCTGATCTCGCTGGTGCTGCGCGCGGCGTGCATCGCCGCGGGTGTCGCGGTGCTCGCCGCGTTCAACTGGGTGTTCTACCTCTTCGGCGCGTTCCTGATCTACACCGCGATCAAGGTCGCTCGCGACGCCGGTGGCGACGAGCCCGACGACGAGGGCAGCGGCATGATCCGCGCGCTGCAGAGGGTCGTGCCCACCACCGACACCTACGACGGCGGCAAGATGGTCACCCGCGCCGGTGGCAAGCGGATGTTCACGCCGTTGCTGCTGGTCGTGGCCGCGCTCGGGCTGGCGAACGTGATCTTCGCGCTGGACTCGATGCCGGCCATCTTCGGGCTGACCAAGGACGGCTTCATCATCTTCACCGCCAACGCCTTCGCGCTGATGGGGCTGCGGCAGCTCTACTTCGTCATCGGCGGGCTGCTCGACCGGCTGATCTACCTCAGCTACGGGCTGGCGGTCATCCTCGGCTTCATCGGCCTGAAGCTGATCGTCGAGGCGCTGCACGGATCGCACGTCGAGGAGATCCACTTCCCGGTCCCCGACATCGGCATCGCCGCCTCGCTCGGCTTCATCGTGCTCACCCTGGCGATCACCACGGTCGCCAGCCTGGCCCGGTCCCGCACCGGGCGGGCCGAACCGGTGACCAGCGGCGCCGACCCGGAATAAAGCCCGCCGCACGGCGTTGACCCAACATGGCGCGCAAGTCGCCGGAGAGGCTCCTGGCCGACCACCGGACCGAGGTGCAGCACCGCATCGAGTCGCTGCAGCGGCACCTCACGTCCATCGTCGAGTCGGCGACCTGGACCACCAACGACGACGAGCACGACCCCGAAGGCGTCACCATCGCCTACGAGCGGGCCCAGACCCAGGGCCTGCTGATCGACGCCAAGGCCGAGCTCGAGGCGCTGGACGAGGCGGCCAGGCGCGTCGAGGACGGCACCTACGGGCAGTGCCAGCGCTGCGGCAAGCGCATCACCAAGGAACGCCTCGAAGCCCTGCCCGCGGCCAAGCTGTGCATCCGCTGCACCTCGACCCGGCGCTGAGTCAGTCCTCGCCGACGGCCAGGCGGGAGAGGCGGGTCGGAGTGGGCCAGCGGACGTGGTGGGCCCAGCCGGCCTTCTCGAACAGCCAGATGACCCGCGCCGAGATGTCGATCTGACCGCGCTGGACGCCGTGGCGCGCGCAGGTCGGGTCAGCGTGGTGCAGGTTGTGCCAGGACTCGCCCATGCTCAGGATCGCCAGCGGCCAGAAGTTCGCCGCCTTGTCCCGGCTCTTGAACGGCCGTTCGCCCACCAGGTGGCAGATCGAGTTCACCGACCACGTCACGTGGTGCAGGAACGCCACCCGGACCAGCCCCGCCCAGAAGAACGCCGTCAGAGCGCCCCAGGCGGTACCGGTGATCAACCAGCCCATCAGCCCAGGCAGCAGGAACGTCGCGACCGTGAGCGGGCCGAACAGCTTGTGCACCAGCCGCATGTCGGCGTCGGCCAGCAGGTCCGGGACGAAGCGCTCCTGGTTGGTCAGGTCGCGCTCGAACACCCAGCCCATGTGGGCGTGCCAGAACCCGCGCACCAGCGCGGCCGGCGAGGTGCCGAAGGCCCAGGGGGAGTGCGGATCGCCCTCGCGGTCGGCGAAGGCGTGGTGCCTGCGGTGGTCGGAGACCCAGTGCATGATCGGACCCTGCACCGCCATGCTCGCCACCACCGCGAGCGTGATGCGCAGCCACCGCTTCGCGCGGAAGGCTCCGTGGGTGAAGTAGCGGTGGTAGCCGACCGTCACCCCCAGGATGGTCAGCACGTACCAGCCCGCGGCCAGCGCCACGTCCCACCAGTTCAAGCCCCAGCCCCACGCCAGTGGCACGGCGGCCACCAGGGCGAGGAACGGGCCGAGGATGAACACGTACACCGACAGTTGCGGACCCCACGGCCTGCGTCCGGCGAGCATGGGCTTGGGGCCGGCCATCTCAGCTGCGTCCAACTCGAGCTCCTCGCGTAGTTGCGGGGAAATCCCGCCTCGACCACCAAACCCCGAATGCTCTGGTGATCGCAAGAAACGCGATGGCAACCGAGAGTGAACGGCCAACGATTCCGGGACGCGTGCGCGGTCTGCGCACACCGCTGGTCCCGGCCTACGTCGCGGACGGTAGCACGGGTGTCGCTCCTGGTCGGACGCCCGGATCGCCGTCGGCGCCGATGCTGGGAATCACCGACGAGGAAGGTGAGCAGCGATGGTGACCGAACTACTGATGCAGTGGGGACCCGGGCCCGGACCCGGAGGGCACGGCGGAGGTCCGTTCTGGATCTTCGGCCTGGTGTGGATGGTGCTGATCGCATCGCTGATCGTCACCGCGATCTACGCGATCCTGCGCAGGACGCGGCGGCCTTCGGCGACCGAGAGCGCGCGGACGATCCTGGCCGAGCGCTACGCGCGCGGCGAGCTCAGCGGCGAGGAGTACCGGGAGCGCCTAGGCGAACTGCGCTGAGCGAGGGGTGCGCGACTTCGTGAGAGGTCGCGCACCCCGGCTACCCGCGCGAACGGGGGACGGCCTCAGAGCCGGTTGAGCTGGTCGGTGAGGTTCCAGGAGCGCCAGGACATGTCACCCGCACGGGCGTTGATGTCCAGGACCACCGAACCCTTGACCTCGGCCGGGAGCCGCTCGATGGCGGGCAGCGCGTCGGCGGACAGCTCCGCCAGGTACTCGGGGTCGACCTTGCCGGTCTGCTCGAAGCGGGAGACGTTGGCCTCGGCGACCGCGCCTTCGGGGTTGACCGCGGCCAGCACCAGCAGCGCGCCCATCGCGGTGCCCAGCACGGCGGTGGGCAACCAGCGCGCGCGCAGCCGCACGCCCGCGGCGATGATCATCGCGTAGACGACGCCGAGCCAGAGCTCGCAGGTCATCACCAGCATCCGCAGCACCGTGTACCCGTAGGCGTCCTGGTAGGACCACATCCGGGCCAGCGCGGAACCGGCGATCACCAGCGTCAGCACCGCCAGCGCCCCCGCCAGGCCGCGCAGCAGGTTCCGCTCGGCCCGGGTGCGCCTCGGCGCCCAGCGCGCGGCTGCCGCGATCACCGGCAGGGTCAGGATCGTCACCAGCGTCAGCTGCCAGAACCCGTTGCGCGCGTAGGAGGAGAACGTCAGCCCGGCGCTGTCGCGCACGTGCGCCGGACCGCCGAACAGCGACGCCGCCTGCACGACGATGAACAGCCCGAACAGCGCCACCAGCACGCCGATCGGCACCGCCCACTCCGCTCCGCGCAGCGTGCGCCGCTCACCGCTGGGAGCCCCGAGCGTCGGAGGGCGCAGCGCGGTGAAGGCGGCGCCCAGGGCGAGCACGGTGGAGGGAGCGAACACGAACGTCGCGCGGAAGAACGTCTCGAAGTCCAGTTCGGGCACGACCGCGTCGGCGATCCGCGCGAAGTTCTCGTCAGCGCCGGCGAACAGCGCCCCGAAGACCAGCAGCAACAGCAGCGCGACCAGCGCCGACAGGCCCATCCGCAGCGCACGGCTGCCGCGCACCCGGCCACGCATGCCTCGCGCGGTCCACGGCAGCGCCCGGCACGCGGCGATCGGCACCGCGACCGCCATCAGCACCAGCTCCCGCACCGCCCGGGCGCGGCCGATCGCCAGCGCCGCCGCGACGGCGGAGGTGAGCACGCACAGCGCTGCCAGCCACTCGGCGCTGCGCAGGGCGCACACCGACAGCAGCAGCAGGCCGGTGACCGCCCACAGCACCTGCCCGGTCCGGACGTCGCGCACGGCGAACAGCAGTGCCGCCGCCGCGCACATCCCGAACAGCGTCCAGCCGATTCCGGGGCCTTCCAGCGGGAGGAACACCGCTGCGGCGACACCGCTGATCAGCGCTGCGAGCAGGGCTCGGGGCGCGCCGGTCTCGGGCCGGGGCCAGAAGGAGTCGAACAGCGGTGGTGCCGGGACCTGGTACTGCGAAACGACGGGCGGGGGAGCGAGGTGGTCGGACATGTTCCTCCAGAGCGAACCGTGCTTCGCCTGAAGACGTCTCAAGCCCGGCGCGAGTTGCTTCGCGCCGGGCTTGAGGAAGTCGGACCTCAGTTGTTTCGCGTGGCCTGCCGGGAACCGGGCGCGGAGAGCCGGCCTCGGGCGGTGACCAGCGCGCTGCGCGCGTTGGCGCGCTCGCCGTGGGCCAGGTGCTCCGCGGCGCTGCGCACCGCGGTCGCCGCATCCGCGGAGACGGCGATCTGCGGATGCTCGTCGAGCAGCCCCACCGCGCGCATCAGTTCCTGGCGGGCGCGGTCAGCCGGGGTGTTCGGCTTGGTCAGCAAGTCGATGAGGGCTGTGTCCACCGCGTCGCGAAGGGCCGCCTCGGTCGAGCTGTGCGGTAGTGCAGTCACGGGCCGGGAGTCTATGCGCTGAACGGCACAATTTTCTCGGCCGCCGATCACCCACATGGGTGGATCTCTTCGGTTCGGTGCAACGGCCGGCTGAACACGACCCGTCATTTTTACTCCTGGGCCGGCGAATTCCTCGCCTGAACTGACTCCTCGCGAATTCGACCGGGCTGAGCATTTCGCCTGGTTGAGCGGTTTTCAGCGGGTTCGTCCGCTCTGCGGTGTGCCCTAACGCACATTTAGTTGATGTGCGCAACTAACTTGTTACGGTCACGGCGAGTACCGATTTCTGCTCAGCGAGTTCGGCTGAGTGACCGGAACGAATGACGTTTCCGGGGGAAGCGCGGGAACCGAGAGGGGCGCGAGCGTGACTACTGGCCAGCAATGGGACATCGTGACCAGCGTCGGGCTGACCGCGCTGGGAGTGGCTGCGGCGCGGGCGCTGGAAACCCATCGCGAGGACCGGCTGATGTCGGACCCGTTCGCCGCGGCGTTCGTCAAGGCCGCCGACGCGCCGGTGCCGATGCCCACCTCGCCGGAGGAGGTGGCGCAGCTGCCGGAGGACTCCATCTGGGCGCAGGCCGAGATGGAGGACTACATGGGCGTGCGGTCGCGCTGCTTCGACGACTTCTTCGCCGCAGCGGGCGAGGCCGGTGTCCGGCAGGTGGTGATCCTGGCCTCCGGCCTGGACGCGCGTGCCCACCGACTGGACTGGGCCGCGGGCACCACCGTCTTCGAGATCGACCAGCCCAAGGTCCTGGAGTTCAAGCAGACCGTCCTCGACGAACTCGGCGCCGCGCCGAAGTGCGCGCACCGCCCGGTGTCGATCGATCTGCGCGAGGACTGGTCCGCGGCGCTGACCGAGGCCGGTTTCGACGCCGAGGCGCCCACCGCGTGGCTGGCTGAAGGCCTGCTGCCCTACCTCCCGCCGGAGGCTGAGCAGCAGCTGCTGACGAGCACCGACCAGCTCTCGACGTCCGGCAGCCGGTTGGCGGTGGAGGACTTCAACGACGTCCGCCGGCTCTTCGAGGACGAGGATCTCGCCGACTTCGGCCAGGAGTGGGGTCTGGACATGCGGGACCTGCTGCACTCCGACGATCGCCCCGAGGCCCCGGACGTGCTGCGTGGGCTGGGCTGGAAGACCGAGGTCGAAGGCGCCGAGGCGAAGGCGCGGGGCTACGGCCGCGACCTGAGCGGGATGTTCGGCGAGATGGCCGACGCCAGCCGATTCGTGGAGGCGCACAAGCCCGCATGAGGGGGCGCGAGGTCCGAAATGACCTGTTCGGCAGGTGATTTCGGGCCCGTTCTCACGTCCCGCGCCGACCGCGTTCGCCGCCTACGATCGGGGAGTGGCAGAACAGGACTGGGACATCGTCAGCGGCATCGGCGTCACCGCGTTGGCGGTGGCCGCCGCCAACGCGATCGAGAGCTGCCGGGACGACCGGCTCGTCAACGACCCCCACGCCGAGACGCTGGTGCGCGCCGCGGGCCAGGGGATGGCGTTCCCGACCACGCCGGAGGAGCTGGCGGCGATCCCCGATGACGAGCGCCGCTGGGCCGAGCGCATCGACCACTACATCGGTGTCCGCTCCCGCTTCTTCGACGACTTCTTCGCGCAGGTCGCCGGATCCGGCGTGCGCCAGTTCGTGATCCTGGCCGCCGGATTGGACACGCGCGCCTACCGGCTCGACTGGCCCGACGGGGCCGCGGTGTTCGAATTGGACCAGCCGAAAGTCCTTCAGTTCAAACGGGAGATCCTCGATCGGGTCGAGTCCGGTTGCGAGCACCGGATGCTGGGAATCGACCTGCGCGAGGACTGGCCCGCCGCGCTGATCGCCGCGGGCCTGGACGTCGGCGTTCCGACCGGATGGCTGGCCGAAGGCCTGCTGCCCTACCTGTCGGGTGAGGCGGAACGGGGGCTCCTGCAGGCGATCACCGACCTGTCCGCGCCGGGAAGTCGCTTGGCGGTGGAGGAGTTCCACGACACGAGCAAGATCGCAGGCGATGCGAAGATCTCCGAGTACGGCGAGCAGCAGGGCGTGGACGTCAGCGCGATCCTGCACGACGACGGCCGCCCGCCCGCTCCCGACCTGCTGGCCGAGCTGGGCTGGCGCAGCGAGGCCGAGACCAGCGAGGACGCGGCGGTCCGGCTCGGCAGGGATCCCGGGCTGGCGATCGGCCCGATGCTCGAGGTCAGCCGTTTCGTGACCGCCTCGAAACCCGGGTGAAGACGATCACCGCGACTGGGCGGGCATGATCGGAGTAGCCTGGGAATTCGCACTGTCCGCGAGCGAAAACGGGTGAGCTCGGTGTTCCTGACAATTCTCGGCTGGATCGTGTTCGGCCTGATCGCCGGTTTCCTGGCCCGCGCCATCGTGCCGGGCAAGGACGACATCGGCCTGCTGATGACGATTGTCCTCGGCGTCGTGGGTTCCGCGGTCGGCGGTTTCCTGTTCGGCTTGTTCACCGTGGGCCTGCGCGGTTTCCAGCCGGCCGGCTGGATCGGATCCGTCATCGGCGCGGTGATCGTGCTGGTCATCTACAACAAGGTCACCGGCCGCAAGCGCCGGGTCCGGTCATAGTTTCCGGCCGACGCCGGCCAACCCGGTGATGCGCTCCGGGTTGTCGCCGACCTCCGAGGGGGAGACCGGTCGCCACTGCGGCAGGAAGACCAGGCCCGGTTCGACCAGCTCGAAGCCCTCGAAGAACCCGCCGATCTCTGCTCGCGAGCGGAACGTCAGAGGAGTGGCGGTCCGCTGCTTGTAGAGGTCGGCGTGTTCGCCTGCGACGTCCGGGCGCCCCTCGTCGGTGGCGTGCGAGAGGCACAGGAAGCTGCCCGGCGCCAACGCGTCCCGGTACCGCGCGATCACCTCGCGAGGCGCGGATTCGTCGTCGATGAAGTGCAGCAGCGCGACCATCATCACCGCCACCGGCTGGTCCAGGTCGAGCAGCGCGGTGACTTCGTCGGAGGCGAGCACGGCTTCGGGGTCGCGGGCGTCGGCGCGCACGATGTCGGCATCGGCGTTGTCGGCCAGCAACGTCTTGCTGTAGGCCGCGGCGACGGGATCGGTGTCGACGTAGACCACGCGGCTACCGGGCGCCGCCAGCTGCGCCACCTCGTGCACGTTGCCCACGGTCGGGATGCCCGAGCCCAGGTCGAGGAACTGCCGAATGCCCTGCTCGACGCAGCAGTGCACCGCGCGTCGCAGGAAAGCGCGGTTGGCCTGCATGATCTGCGGCAGCTCCGGCCACATCGCGATCGCCTGGTCGCCCATCTCGCGGTCCACGGCGAAGTTGTGGCTGCCACCGAGGTAGTAGTCGTAGACCCGCGCAGCGTTGGGCTTGTCCAGATCGATTTCGTCGGGCTCGGACATCGCGACCTCCTCACGGCTGGGCGGGGCCACCGCCCAGCCGTGATGTTAGAGGTCCGTCACCCGGATGCGGGGTCAAGCAGCGGCCACGGTTCGGTTGCTGAGCCGTACCACCGCCGCCAGCGCCACGAGGGCGACCGCCGCGCCCGCGGTCATGATGACCGCCATCGCCGGCCCGTCGTTGCCCAGCACTCCGACCAGCGGCGCGATGAGCGCGCCGAGCCCGAACTGGCAGGCGCCCAGCAGTGCTGCGGCGGTGCCCGCGGCCTCGCCGTGCCGTCCCAGCGCCAGCGCCGGGGCGTTGGGCATCACGAAGCCCATCGAGCCCAGGACCACCCACAACGGCACCAGGAATCCGGCCAGCCCGCCGATCCCGGTGGTGGTCAGGGCGACCATCACCAGCCCGGAGGCGGTGGCCACGATCAGCGACGTGACCACGATCTGCATCGTGGTGAAGCGGTTGAGCAGCACGACGTTGAGCTGCGAAGCGCCGATCAGCGCCACCGCGCCCGCTCCGAACACCAGGCCGAACGCCTGCTGGTTGAGCCCGTACTGCTCCTGCAGCACGAACGAGGAGCCCGACACGTAGGAGAACAGCGCCGTCATCGCCAGCGCGGCCACGATCAGCAGCAGCACGAACTCGCGGTCGGTGAGCAGCTTGCCGTAGGTCCGCAGCACCGGCGAGAAGTGCGGTTCCTGCCTGCGCTGCGGCGGCAGCGACTCCGGCAGCGCGAGCACCGCCAGCACCAGCAGGGCCGCGCCGAGCGCGGCCAGCACGCCGAAGACCCCGCGCCACGAGGCCGACAGCAGCACCGCGCCGCCCAGCGTCGGAGCCAGGATCGGTGCGATGCCCATGACCAGGATCAGCCGCGAGAGCGCGGTGGCGGCCGCGCGCCCGGACCACAGGTCGCGCACCACGGCCATCGCGACCACCATCGCCGCGGCCGCCCCGACTCCCTGCACCACGCGCAGCCCGCCGAGCACGGCGACGTTCGGCGCGATGAGGCAGGCCAGCGAGGCGAGGATGTGCAGCGCGGTGCCGGCGATGAGCGGCTTGCGGCGTCCGACGACGTCGGAGAGCGGGCCGATCAGCAGTTGTCCCAGACCCAGTCCGAGCAGCGTCCCGGTGAGGGTGAGCTGCACGGTGGAGTCGGGAGCCCCCAGGTCCGCGCCGATGGAGGGCAGCGCGGGCAGGTACATGTCGATGGTCAGCGGCCCCAGGGCGATCAGCGCCCCGAGCACCACGATGATGCGCAGTCGCTCCAGCCCGGTCGGTTCGTCGGCGCGGACATCGGTCGTCCGGGCCGGCGCCGCCGGGGATTGCACAGCAACGTCTTCCATCGCTTCCTTTCGGAAATGTCGTTCGGTACCCGACGTAGAGCGTGGTGGAAGCCGCGTTTGTTCCGGAGAAATCCGGGGTTCGCTGTGATCCGGATTACAAACGGTGAATTTTGAGTCCATTGTGGACGGGTATTCCCGGAATCGATGACAGTTCCGTGAATTCCGGGTTCCGCGCGGGCTGCCCGGGCCCGGTGCGCCCGGGCAGCCGTTCGCTCAGTGCTGGGTGAGCATCGTGCGCATGGAGTCGATCTCGGACTGCTGGCTGATCATGATCTCCCGCGCCATCTGCTGGGCGTCGGGGAAACGACCCTTCTCCACCTCGGTCCGGGCCATCTCGACCGCACCTTCGTGGTGCTTGATCATCAGCATCAGGAACTTCTGGTCGAACTCGGGGCCCTTGGTCCGGCCGAGGCCGGCCATCTCATCGGTGGACATCATGCCTGTCATGGAGTGACCGCCATGTCCGCCGTGCCCTCCTCCGCGTCCGGACTGCTGGGCGTTCCAGTCGCGCAGCCAGCCGTTCAGCTTGTCGATCTCCGGTCCCTGCGCCGCCTCGATCCGGGCGGCCAGGTCCTTGACCTGCTGGGATCCGGCGTTCTGCGCGGCCATCCGCGACATCTCGATGGCCTGCTCGTGGTGCGGCAGCATGCCTTGGGCGAACATCACGTCGACGTCGTTGTGCGCGGGTGCGGTCTGGGCGGGCGGAGCCGCCGGAGCGGGGTTCTGCGCCTGGCCGCAGCCGGCCAGGAACGACAGGGACAGGGCGGCGCCGAGCACAGCGGCGCCCGTGCGGGCGTGCTTCATCGCGAATTACCTCGTCTTCGAATTGGCGTGATCGGGCGTGACCGGGTCGGGCCGGTCCGCGGTCCGATCAGCGCCGGAGTACGCAGAGTGCGGCGAGCCGCCGAGGTAATGGATCCGGAGGTCGCGCCCGTTGCAGTGTGCGCCGGATCCGGGAGAGGGACATCTCGGCCGTGACGACCGCGGCCAGGCGCAGCCGCGGAGCCAGCAGGACGAGGAAGCTCGCGGCGACCGCCAGGCATAGGTGCAGCGCGTCGTGCCCGTCGGGCGCGGCGTCGTCGGAGGCCTGGACCTGAGGTTGCGCGCCGACGGTGTGCTGGGCGTGGTGGGCGTCGTGCTGCGCGGGCACGTGGTGCATGAGCACCACGCCGAGAGCCAGGGCCACCAGCAGGGCCCAGCGGAACGCTCCGGTGCGCACGTGCCGGTCCGTCAGGACTTCACCAGGCGCGCGATGGCGTCGCTGGCCTCGCGGATCTTGGCGTCGGCCTGCTCGCCGCCCTCGGACATCGCCTCGGAGACGCAGTGCTTGAGGTGCTCGTCGAGCAGCCCCAGCGCGACGGCCTGCAGCGCTTTGGTGGTGGCCGAGACCTGGGTGAGCACGTCGATGCAGTACTCGTCGTCGTCGATCATGCGCGCGAGCCCGCGCACCTGACCCTCGATGCGACGCAGTCGCTTGGCGTAGTCGTCCTTGTTGTGGGCGTAGCCGTGCATCGAATTACCTCCCCTGGGTCGGTGGACCCACCACCTTTATACCCCAGGGGGGTAGTTGTGGCCAGTCAGAGGAACTCGCTGCGCGCGGCCGGCTTCTCCGCCGCCGTCCCGCGCTGCTCGGCGCGGCGCATCCACAGCCAGCCGCCGAGCTGGACGAGCGCCGCACCACCGGTCAGCGCCACGGCGATGACGGCGTACGACGGCCAGCCGTTGATCACGCCCAGGGCCACCGCCACGGCGAAGAACAGCAGCGTGCGCACCAGCAGGATGCCGAGTTGGCTCTTGGTCACGGCCTGACCACCTCCAGCCCCCGAGTCTAGGCGGGGTACCCGCGGCGTCCGTCCGGGCGTGCGGCATTGACGCTGCGTGTTGGCCTGCTTACTTTTGATGACGGCCGTGCTCACATCGAACGGAGCGTCGGATGACCGAACCGCTGGGGCCGGATTCGTTGATGTGGCGCTACTTCGGAGACTGGCGCGGGCTGCTGCTGGCGCTGTGGGCCGGGTCGATGCAGAACATGCACCCGCAGCTGGGCGCGGGCGTGGAGGAGCACTCGGAGTTCTTCGACGAGCGCTGGGAACGGCTCTACCGATCGCTGTACCCGATCGGCGGCGTGGTCTACGACGGCCCCCGCGCGGCGGAGACGGCGAAGCTGGTCCGCGGCTTCCACAACGGCATCAAGGGCGTCGACCAGCGCGGCAGGCCTTACCACGCGCTCAACCCGGAGACGTTCTTCTGGGCGCACGCGACGTTCCTGGTGATGCCGATCCTGATCAACGACCGCCTGGGCAAGCCCCTGACCGAGGAGCAGAAGGCGCAGGTCTACGCCGAGGGCGTGCAGTGGTACCGGCTCTACGGCATGAGCATGCGCCCGGTCCCGCCGGACTGGCCGAGCTTCCAGCGCTACTGGGACCACATGTGCCGGGACGTGCTGGAGGTCAACAAGGCGACCCGCGACGTGCGCGACCTCTCCCGCATCGGCAGGCCGCCGCTGATGCGGTGGCTGCCCGAACCCGCGTGGCGGTGGGGGCGACCGCCGATCACCCGGCTCATGCACTGGCTGACCACCGGCTGCTACGACCCGCCGATCCGCGAGAAGCTCGGCCTGCGCTGGACCCGCCGCGACGAACTCCTCCTCACCGTCGTCGGCCGGGTGTTCGCGGCGTTGTGGAGCCTCGTCCCGTTCAAGCTCCGCCTCCACCCGCGCGCCAGGGCGGCATGGAACCGGGCCCAAGGCCGCCTCCCGGCCGACGCCCCGCTGGTCGAAACACCCCCCCGCAACTACCCACCACCCGACAGGCGCGACGACCCGAAGCACTACTTCCCGGGCCAACGCCACCTGACGGGGTGAGGGAACTCGAATTTCGCGCGCAATTCGACCGGCGGAGCGCGGCCTCGACTTCACGCGAGATTCGACGAGGGCCGGTCAGCGCCAGCGGCGGTCGAGCTTGGCGACGTCGGGAGCCGTTCGGGGACGGTCCGGCTGGGCGGCCCAGCGGATGCCGTTGGTGAGCACTCTCCGGATCTCCTGCTGGTGGTAGACGGGGTAGCGCTGATCGCCGGGGCTGAAGTAGAAGATCCGGCCGTGACCCCGGAAGAACGTCACGCCCGACCGGAACACCTCCCCGCCGTCGAAGGACGAGATGAAGATCAGCTCGTCCGGCGCGGGGATGTCGAAGAACTCGCTGTAGGTCTCCTGCTCGGGGATGACCAGCGGGTTCGGCACTCCCTCGGTGATCGGGTGGTGCGGGGCGACGGTCCACACCAGCTCCTGCTCGGCCGCGTCCCGCCAGCCCAGCGAGCACGTCGTGCTCAGCAGCCGCCGGAAGATCTTCGAGAAGTGCCCGGAGTGCAGCACCAGCAGCCCCATGCCGCCCAGGACGTGCCGCTGCACCCGGTCCACCACCGCCTCGTCGACCTGACCGTGCGCGCGGTGGCCCCACCACAGCAGCACGTCGGTGTCGGCCAGCACCTCCTCGGGCAGCCCGTGCTCGGTGTCGGCCAGCAGCGCGGTGCGCACCGAGGCCTCCGGCAGCCCTTGCCGGATCCCCTCGGCGAGTGCGCCGTGGATGCCGTGCGGGTAGATCTCGGCCATCACCGGCGGGTCCTGCTCGGCCTCGTGCACGCCCTCGTTCCAGACCGTGATGCGCAGACCGCTCACGCGACCGCCACCTCCCGCTTCTCGGCCGCCGAGCGGTAGCAGGCGTCGATGACCTCCGCGCGGCGCAACGCCTGCGACCCGTCGTTGTCCGGCCACTCCTGCGGAGAACCCAGCAGCCGCACGAAGTTCTCCACCACGGCGGCGTGCGCGCGCCCGGGTTCGGCGCTGGGCTGGTAGTCGGCGATCTCGCCGTCGACGTCCCGGTACACGTGCAGGTCACCGACCTGCGCCTTGGTGGCGCCCACCGCCCGGAGCTCGGCGCCGCCCTCGGTGCCCAGGACGCTGAAGTCGATGAGGTCGGTGGGATTGCGGAACGCCGCCCACGAGGTCTCCAGCACCAACGTCCCGCCGCCTTCGAGCCGGATGAACGCCGAGGCGAAGTCCTCCACCTCGAAACCGCCCTTGGCCTGGGCGGTTTCCCACTTCATGCCGCCGATGTTGCGCGGGCCCAGCTCGGCGTAGGTCACCGCGCTCACCGACTCCACCTTCGGCTCGCCGAGCAGGAACAGCGCGTAGTCCAGCACGTGCACGCCGATGTCGGCCAGCGGCCCGCCGCCGGCCATCTCGCGGTTGGTGAACCAGCTGCCGATCTTGGGGATGCCGCGTCGCCGCATCCAGGACGCCTTGGCGTAGTAGAGCCGGCCGAGCTCGCCGCTCTGGATGATCTCGCCGAGGGTCTGGATGTCGCCGCGCAGCCGGTGGTTGAACGCCACGTCGAGCACCCGGCCGGCCGAACGCGCCGCGTCGACCATCTGCCTGCCCTCGACGCCGTTGCGGGCCAACGGCTTCTCGCTGAGCACGTGCAGTCCGCGCTTGAGCGCGGCGACGGCGATCGGGGCGTGCAGGAAGTTGGGCACCGCGATGCTCACCGCGTCCAGCTCCGGCAGCTCGACGAGCTGCTCCCAGCTCTCGAACAGGTGCGGTGCGCCGTGCTTCTCGCCGAGCGAGACCAGCATGTCGGCCTCCTGCCCGGCGATCGCCACGATCTCAACGTTGGGCAGCGCCTGGTAGGCGGCGAGGTGCTGCTGCCCCGCCCAGCCGACGCCGACGACTCCGACCCGGAACCTGGGGTCACTCATCAAGGGACTCCTTCTTCTGCGGTGGCCTCAGCCCTTGATCGCGCCGGCGGTCAGACCGGCCACGATGCGCTTCTGGAAGACCAGCACGAGTACCAGCAGTGGCAGGGTGACGAGCACGGAGGCCGCGCTGATAGTGCCGATCGGGTGGTCGAAATCGCTCGTTCCGGAGAAGTAGGCGATGGCGACCGGAACGGTCCGGGCCTCCGGCGTGGAGGTGAGCGTGACCGCCAGCAGGAATTCGTTCCACACCGAGATGAACACCAGGATCGCCGTGGTGGCGATGCCGGGCACGGCCAGCGGCAGGATCACCTTGCGGAACGCGGTGAACGGGCTCGCCCCGTCGATCAGCGCGGATTCCTCCAGCTCGAACGGGATCTCGCGGAAGAACGAGGTGAGCACGAAGATCGCCATCGGCAGCGCGAAGGTCAGCTTCGGGATGATCAGCCCGGCGAGGGTGTCGTAGAGGCCGATGTCGCGCCAGATCGTGAACATCGGCGCGGCGATGGCGATCACCGGGAACGTCGTCACCGACAGCACCAGCCCGAGGATGATGCCCTTGCGCGGCAGCTTCAGCCGCGCCAGCGAGTAGGCGGCGAACGAGGCCAGCAGCAGCGCCAGCGAGGTCGTCACCACCCCGACCACCAGCGAATTGCCCAGCGCCGTCAGGAAGTCCTCGTCCTGCAGCACCTCCAGGTAGTTGCGCAGCGAGGGCGAACCGGGCACCAGCGACCCCGAGGACAGCTCGGCGCCGGTCTTGAGCGAGGTGTTGACCAGCCAGTAGAACGGCACCAGCGAGGCCAGCACCACCAGCAGCGCGAACAGCAGGATCACGGGGCGGCTCATGACTTCTCCTCCGCGATGTCGCGAATGTTGCCGCCGGCGAAGCGGATGTAGACCAGAGACACGGCCATGACGGTGATGAAGGTCAGGATCGACAGCGCCGAACCCTGCCCGATCAACCGCTGCTCGCGCAGCTCCTGGTAGGCGATCATGGACATCGTCTCGGTGCCGTTGGAACCCTTGGTCAGCACGAACGGCAGATCGAAGATTCGCAGCGCGTCGAGCAACCGGAAGATCGCCGCCAGCGCGATCGCCGGGCGCAGCAGCGGCAGCGTGACCCGCCAGAACGTCTGCCGGCGGCTCGCCCCGTCCAGGTCCGCCGCCTCGTAGACCTCGCCGGGGATGACCTGCAACCCGGCCAGCACCAGCAGCGCGACGAACGGCGCGGTCTTCCACACGTCGGCCGCGATGATCACAGCCATCGCGTAGCCGGGCTCGGCCAGCCACACCTGCTCGCCGCCGGGCAGGCCGAGGGCCCGCAGCAGGCCGGTGACCAGGCCGAGGTTGGACTCGAACATGGCCTGCCAGGTGATCGCCGAGACCACCGTCAGCACCGCGTAGGGCACCAGCAGCACCGAGCGCAGCAGGCCGCGACCCCGGAACGCCACGTTGAGCAGCAACGCCATCGCCACGCCGATGACCACTTCGAGAGCCACGGAGGTGAAGGCGAACAGGAACGTCTGCCCGAAGGCCCGCCACCACTGCTCGGAGAGCAGCGCGTTCCAGTAGTTGGTCAGGCCGACGAAGTGCGACAGACCCGCCCGCCGGACGCTGTAGACGTTGAGCGACAACCAGACCGCGTAGCCGATCGGCACCGCCGCGACCAGGAACATGATCACCAGCGCGGGGGAGACCATCCACACCGCGGTGCGCCGCTGCTGGGCGTCCACGCGGCTCATCAGAACGTCTCCTGCGCGGACTCGACGTCCGCCGCCAACTCCCGCACACCCGACTCGACGTCGGTCTGCCCGGAGATCACCTCGTAGGCGTTGTCGTAGATCGCTCGCGACACCTGCGCGTACACCGGCGAGCGCGGACGCGGTTTCGCGTGCAGCAGCGATTCCTTGAGCTGCGGGATGAACGGCAGCTCGGCGCGGACCTCGGGGTCGTCGTAGAGCGCGGCGAACACCGGGGCCTGGGCGGTGCGCAGCACCATCTTCTTCTGGAACTCCGCGCTGGTCGCGTAGTCGATGAGCGCGACCGCGGCGCCGGGGTTGTCGGACTTGGCGGCGATGGCGAGGTTCCAGCCGCCGAGCACCGCGGCCGGCCGGCTGCCCTCGTCGAAGG
The DNA here is from genome assembly GCF_004349225.1 of Saccharopolyspora karakumensis. Taxonomy (NCBI): domain Bacteria; kingdom Bacillati; phylum Actinomycetota; class Actinomycetes; order Pseudonocardiales; family Pseudonocardiaceae; genus Saccharopolyspora; species Saccharopolyspora karakumensis. The sequence continues at coordinate 5,424 of NZ_SMLA01000074.1, read as the reverse complement.
CAGGCAGCGCCGCCGCCCGGGTGACCGGGCCCGCCGAGGTCTCGCTGATCAGCTTGTGCGCGCTGGGCCATTGGCGCAGGTACCCGGCCGCGCCGGACTCGTAGGCGCGGCGGGCGTAGTCCTCGTCGTAGCTCAGGCACGCGCGGTCGATCGCGCCGGAGTCCATGCCCTGCGCCATCAAGCGCAGCACCGCGCGGGTCTGCGGCGAGTCGACGGTGACACGGCCGGAGTCGTCGATCACCGAACCACCGGCGGAGTAGAGCAGTTCCAGGAAGTTCGCGGTGAGGCCCTCGTAGCGCTTGGCCTGCATCTGCACCCGCTTCGAGCGGTCCTGCCCGGCCTGGGCGTAGACCTCGCGCCAGGTCGTGGGCGGCGGGACCCGATCGGCGCGGTAGAACAGCAGTCCGGCGTTAATGTAGAAGGGAACTCCCCAGTCGCGGCCGGCGTAGCGCACCGTTTCCAACGTCGACGGCATCAGCTCGTCGCGGTGCCGTTCGGTGAGCCTGCTGTGGTCGAGCAGCCAGCCCTGCGTCGCCCACTCGCTGGTCCAGGTCACGTCGGTCAGGTAGAGGTCGCACTCCGACGACCCGCCTTCGAGGCGCTGCAGCGCTTGAGCGCGGGTGGAATCGGTGTCCTGGCCGATCTCGACGTAGCGCGCGCTGAGCCCGCCACCGCGCGCGTTGAACTCCTGGGTGAGGTTCTCGAAGACGCCGGTGTCGCGGATCCCGCAGAGGGTGACCTCACCGCGAGCGCCCCGAGCCGAACCCGGCTCTGCGACGGTGACCTGCGGTGCGTGCTCGCCCGGCGGGGCCGCCGGGGGAGGGCTCGCGCAGCCGCTGAGGGCCAGCGCCGCGACGGCGACGGCGGCCCAGGGCCGGGATGAAGGCATGGCGTGTCTCCGCTTCGCGGTTCGTCGGCGGTGATCCCGGGAAGAACCCGGTCACCGGTCGAACGGCGGCGTGAGACGATCACATGGTTGCGGCGCGGTCACCGGGTGTCAAGGCATGTCGCGCACCAGCCGGTGAATCCCCTCCGGGGACAGCACGTTCTCGATCCCCGCCACCACCGCGCCAGCCAGCCCCGCCGAGCGGCCCAGCGTGCTGTTGGCCAGCGACAGGTGTCGGGTCGCCAGCGGCAGCGCCCGGCGGTAGACGACGCTGCGGATCCCGGCGAGCAGGTCGTCGCCGACCGAGGTGATCAGTCCACCTAGGACGATCCGCTTCGGGTTGTAGAAGTGCACCAGCATCGCCACCACCTCGCCGATGGTCGCCGCGGCGGCCCGGATCCTGCGGATGGCCAGTGCGTCGCCGTCGCGCAGCAGTCGTGCCAGGTCCTCTATCGTCTGCGGCCCGCCCGACTCGGCGCGCAGCCCGCGCAGCACGGCATCGGCCGAGGCCACCGCCTCCACGCAGCCGACGTTGCCGCACTGGCAGATCACGTCGTCGGCGCCGGGCACCCGGATGTGCCCGATGTCGCCGGCCGCTCCGTCGGAACCCCGGTGCAGCTCACCGGTCGCCGAGACGATGCCGCCGCCGATCCCGGTGCCGATCTTGAGGAACAGCAGCGGGGACTCCTCGGCGGGCAGCGCGCGGGCCTCGCCGAGGGCCATCAGGTTCACGTCGTTGTCGACCGAAGCGGTGCAGTCGAAGCGGTCGGCCATCGTGTCCCCGACCGGGAAACCGTCCCAGCCGGGCATGATCGGCGGCCGCACCGGCATGCCCATGCGCGGATCGACGGGGCCGGGCAGCCCCATCACCAGCGCTTTGACCTCGTCGGCGGCGACGTCGGTGTTGCGCAGCAGCTCCCGCAGGTGCTCGGTGAGCACGTCGAGCGCCTTCTCCGGGCCGACCGAGAGGTCCAGCGACACCTGCTTCTCGGCGAGCAGGTCCTGGCCGAGATCGGCCACCGCCAGCCGGGTGCTGTGCGCGCCGACGTCGGCGGCGAGCACGACCCCGGCGCGCGGGGCGATCGCCAGCCGGTGCGCGGGACGTCCCCGGCCGCCTCCGCTGAGCGCGCCGCGCTCGGCGACGACCCCGGCCGCGATGAGCGCGTCCAGGTGGCTGTTGACGGTCGAGCGCGCCAGGCCGGTGTGCTTGACCAGCTCGGCGCGGCTCTCCGCCGTGCCGGAGACGATCAGCCTGGTCAGGCCGCTGAGCACCAGGTTCGCGTCAGCGCGCCCGGACGTCCTCGGCACCGTCAACCGGACCGGATCCCATCCCACGGTCGCCTCCTCTGCCGGATTTACCGCTTATTTATGACCGAAAAGAAAATAAATTGTAGCTCTTGTCGGCATAAATGTGGGGTCCTAGCGTGAGTGAAGACGAAAATCGGGCGTGAGACACCCGTCGTTGTCACCGGAACCGACCGAGGGAGGCAGGCGCGTGAGCCCTGGGAACACCAGGCGCGGCGCCGCGATCGTGGGCGCAGGGATGATCGGCGAGGTGCACCGGCGCTCCGCGCTGCTCGCCGGCGCCGAGATCACCGGAGTGCTGGCGTCCACGCCGCAGCGTTCGCTGGAGAAGGCGGGGGAGTGGAACGCCTGCGCGTTCGCCACGTTCGACGAGGTCCTCGCCGACGACCGGGTCGACGTGGTCCACATCTGCACCCCCAACGCCACCCACGCGCCGTTCGCCGAAGCCGCGCTCGCCGCCGGCAAGCACGTGATCTGCGAGAAGCCGCTGGGGATCTCGCTGGACGAGGCCGAGCGGATGGCCGCGGCGGCCGGCGCCAGCGAACTCGTGGCCACCGTGCCCTTCGTCTACCGCTACCACCCGCTGGTCCGCGAGATCCGGGCCCGGCGGCAGGCCGGCGAGTTCGGTGACTGGCACCTGCTGCACGGCAGCTACCTGCAGGACTGGATGCTCGACCCGGACGCCTCCGGCTGGCGCGTCGACCCCGACCAGGGCGGGGTGTCGCGCGCCTTCGCCGACATCGGCTCGCACTGGTGCGACCTCGTTCAGTGGGTGTCGGGGGAGACCTTCACCGACGTCCTCGCCGAGTTCTCCATCGCCGTGCCCACCCGCCCGGCCGCCGGAGGAGCCAGCTTCGGCGGCCCCAGCGGCGACGCGGGCGATCGGGTCGCGGTGCGGACCGAGGACACCGCGGCGCTGCTGCTGCGCACCGGCACCGGCGTGCTCGCCTCGGCCACGATCTCGCAGGTCGCGGCGGGCCGGAAGAACCGGTTGTGGTTCGAGCTCGACGGTTCCGGCGGCAGCGCGGTGTTCGACCAGGAGAACCCCGAGCAGATCTGGCTCGGCGGCGCCGAGAGCAACCGCCTCCTCACGCGCGACATCGGCACCGGGTCGGCCGAGCAGCGCAGGCTCTCCAAGCTGCCCGCCGGGCACGTGCAGGGCTACGCCGACTGCTTCGACGCCTTCGTCTCCGACACCTACGCGGCGATCGACGGCGGAGACCCCGAAGGGCTCCCCACTTTCACCGACGGACTCCGCTCGGCCCGGCTGGTCGACGCGGTCGTGCGCGCCTCCGGAAACGGCTCCTGGACGAAGGTGTGATGATGCGACTCGGAATGCTCACCGCTTGCCTCCCGCACTGGACGCTGGAGGAGTGCGCCGGCTGGGCCGAGATCAACGGCTACGAGGCCCTGGAGGTCGCCGTCTGGCCGGGAACCGGCGGCCGCGACTTCGAAGCGGCCCACCTGCCGGTCGCCGAGTTCGGCCCCGAGCAGGTCGACGAGACCAAGGACCTCTTCCAGCGCTACGGCCTGGAGCTGTCGGCGTTCGCCTACTACGAGAACAACCTTCACCCCGATCCCGCGCGCCGCGAGGAGATCCGCACCCACCTCAAGCACTCCATCGACGCCGCCCAGGCGCTCGGCGTGCCCTACGTGGGGACCTTCATCGGCCGCGACTGGACCAAGTCGGTGGCCGACAACCTCGCCGAGGGGCAGCGGGTGCTGCCCGAACTCGTCGACTACGCCGGTGAGCGCGGCGTGAAGCTCATCGTCGAGAACTGCGTCATGGAGGGCTGGCACCCCGACGGCTACCCCGGCAACCTGGCCTACTCGCCGGAGCTGTGGGAGTGGATGTTTTCGCTGGGCTTCTACCTCAACTGGGACCCCTCGCACCTGACCTGGATCGGGATCGACCCGGTGGAGACCATCGCGCCCTACATCGATCGCATCGTGCACGCCCAGGCCAAGGACGTCGAGCTCGACCCGGCGGCGCGCAACCGCTACGGCTTCTTCGGCAAGGTCGACAAGGACGGCAACCCCTGGGACATGGGCTGGTGGCGCTACCGCGTGCCCGGACTCGGCCAGGTCGACTGGCCGAAGGTCGTGGACCGGCTCTACGAGCACGGGTTCACCGGCACGCTGTCGGTCGAGCACGAGGACCCCGTCTGGGGCGGCGACGACGAACGCATCACGCAGGGCCTGCGCATCGCGCAGCGCACCCTCCGCCCGTTGATCGTGGGTTGATTCCCTCCCTGAAGGGGTGAGGTCCTTGCCGACACTGTCCGTTCAGCTCTACAGCGTCCGCGACCAGCTGGCCGCCGACCAGCCCGCGACGCTGGCACGGCTGGCCGAGATCGGCTTCCGCTACGTCGAACCGTTCGGGCTCGGCTCGCCGGCCAAGAGCCAGGCAGAGCGGCTGGCCTCCACCCGCAAGCTGCGCGCCGACCTCGACGCCGCCGGACTGGCGGTCTCGGCGACCCACGCCGCCCTGCCGAGCGTGGCGGAACTGGCCGAGGAGTGCGCCGAGCTCGGCGCCGGCACGGCGTTCATCCCGCACCCGCGCCAGATCCCGGGATTCGGCGAGGACACCTTCACCGACGCGGCGGCCCTCGACGCCTTCGCCGACGCCCTCGGTCAGGCCGCCGCCGACGCGCCGGACGGTCTGCGGCTCGGCTACCACAACCACTGGTTCGAGTGGGCCGAACTGCCCGGGGGACCCGCCTACGACCGCCTGTGGCAGCGCACCCACCCGCAGGTCCTCGCCGAGCTGGACGTCTACTGGGCGATCGCGGCCGGAGCCGACCCCACCCAGATCCTGCGCTCGCTGGGGTCCCGCGCGGTCGCCGTCCACCTCAAGGACGGCCCGGCCACCCGGGACGCGCCCCAAACGCCCCTGGGCACGGGAGCCGTGGACGTCCCCGCCATCCTCGAGCCCGCAGCCGAAATCCCCTGGCACGTAGCGGAAATCGACACCACGGATCACGACCCCCACGCGCTCCTGGCAACCAACGCCTCCCTCCTCCACTCCCGCGGATCCACCTTCACCTGACCCGGCACGAGCCGCTCTCCGCGCTCACCTCACCTCCCGCCCAACCCGGATCACCGCCGCAATCCGGTCCCCGAATGCGGCCGTATTCCGGTCCCGGATTGCGGCGGTAATCCGGGTGCGGAGGGCGGGGTGATCGTGAAGCGCGGTGCGGAAAGGACGCGCCGGGTGGGGGCGCTGTCGGTCG
>NZ_SMLA01000073.1:0-25606 GCF_004349225.1 Saccharopolyspora karakumensis | reverse complement strand
GTCGGGGTCAGTGGACTTGGAAGCCGGTGGTGTTACGGGGTTTTCCAGGCGCCTCGGCGGAGGAGGCGCAGGCCGTTGAGGGCCACGAGGATCGTGGAGCCTTCGTGGCCGGCCACGCCGAGGGGGAGGGGGAGGTGGCCGACGAGGTCCCAGGTGGCGAGGACCGCGATGAACGTGCCCGCGATGACCAGGTTGGCCGTGACGACGCGACGGGCTCGCCGGGAGAGGTCGATGACCGCGGGGATCGCGTTGAGGTCGTCGCGGACGATGATCGTGTCGGCGGTCTGCAGGGTGAGGTCGGAGGCCGCGCCGCCCATGGCGATGCCGGCGTGGGCGGTGGCCATGGCCGGGGCGTCGTTGATGCCGTCGCCGACGAACGCCACCCGGTGCCCTGCCGACTGCATCGCGTTCACCTCGTCGAGCTTCTGCTCCGGGAGCAGCCCGGCCCGCACATCGCTGATGCCGACGTGCGCGGCGAGCTCGCCCGCTCCGGCCGCCGTGTCGCCGGTGAGCAGGACCGGGTCGCTGGCCAGGCGGCGAGTGGTCGCCACGGCTTCGGGGGCCTCCGGACGTGGCTTGTCGATGATCGCCAGCAGTCCGATCGGCTCACCGTCGCGCCGCACGAGCACCGGCGTGCGCCCCGGCTGCACCTCGAACTCCGCAGGCGCGGCACCGATCTCGACGCGGTGCCCTTCGACCCGGGCGGTGACTCCGCGACCGGGCAGCGCGGCGAAGTCGTCCGCCGGCGGCAGCGACAGCTCCTCCCGTTCGGCGGCGCGCACCACGGCGGTGGCCAGCGGGTGCTCGCTGGGGCGTTCGGCCGCGGCGGCCACGCGCAGCAGCTCGTCGCGGCTCCACGCGTCGTCGAGCACCCGTACCTCGGCGACCTCAGGGGTTCCCCGGGTGAGCGTGCCGGTCTTGTCGAAGGCGACCTTCGTGGTCGTGCCCAGCCGCTCCATCACCACCGCGGACTTGACCAGCACGCCGTGGCGGCCGGCGTTGGCGATCGCGGCCAGCAGCGGCGGCATCGTCGCCAGCACCACCGCGCATGGCGATGCGACGATCATGAAGGTCATCGCCCGCAGCAGCGATTCACGCAGGTCGGAGCCGAACAGCAGCGGGATGGTGAACAGCGCCACCGTCGCGGCGACCATGCCGATCGAGTACCGCTGCTCGACCTTCTCGATGAACAGCTGGGTGCGCGCCTTCGTCTGCCCGGCCTCCTCGACCAGCGCCGCGATGCGCGCGACCACCGAGTCCTCCGCGCGGCGGCTCACCCACACGCGCAGCGAACCGGTGCCGTTGAGGGTGCCCGCGAACACCTCGGAACCGGCCGAGACGTCCACCGGCAGCGGCTCACCGGTGATGGTCGCCTGGTCGACGTCGCTGGCGCCGGACAGCACCGTGCCGTCGGCCGGAACGCGCTCACCGGGCCGGATCAGCACCTCGTCGCCGACTTCCAGCTCGGCGGCCGGGCGCACCTGCTCGACGCCGTCGGCGGTGACGACAGTGGCGGTGTCGGGGGCGAGGTCGAGCAGTCCGCGCACGGAGTCCTCGGTGCGCGCGGTGGCCAGCGCCTCCAGCGCGCCCGAGGTGGCGAAGATGACGATGAGCAGCGCGCCGTCGGTGATCTCGCCGATGGAGGCCGCCCCGATCGCGGCCAGCACCATCAGCAGGTCGACGTCGAGGGTCTTCTCCCGCAGCGCCTGCAGCCCGGCCAGGGCCGGTTCCCATCCGCCGGTGACGTAGCAGGCCAGGTACAGCGCCCACCAGGTCCACGCGGGCGCACCGGCCAGCTGCAGGCCGAGCCCGGCCAGGAACAGGCCGAGCGCGGCGGCCGCCCAGCGCATCTCGGGCAGCGCGAACAGCCGCGTCCGCGCCGGTGGCGCGAGACGTGGGGGAGCAGTGGTGGACGTGGCCACGGTGAAACCTCCGCAGAGCTGAGCTAGACCCGCACAGCAGAACACATGAACATGCATTCATGCAAATGCGGGTCTAGACTGCAGCGCATGGGACACGGAGTGGATCGGGAGGCGACCAGGCTCGACGCGGAGTCGGCCGCGCACGTGGCGAACACGCTGCAGGCGCTGGCCACGCCGAGCCGGCTGCTGATCCTCACCGAGCTGCGGCAGGGGCCGCGCCCGGTCACCGAGCTCGCCGAAGCCGTCGGCATGGAGCAGTCCGCGGTGTCCCACCAGCTGCGCCTGCTGCGCAACCTCGGCCTGGTCGTCGGTGCCCGGTCGGGGCGCAGCATCGTCTACAGCCTCTACGACAACCACGTCGCCCAGCTGCTCGACGAAGCGGTCTACCACAGCGAACACCTGCGGCTCGGTCTCGTGGACCGCTCCGGCGCGGTCAGCTGACGCGCAGCCCCAGGGAGGTCAGCCGCATCCCGGCCAGCTGCGCGATGACCTCGGTGTCGCCCGCGCGCCACGCCGCCGCTGGCTCGGTGCCGATCCGCTTGAGCCTGCGGTGCGGCAGTTCGGTCAGCGCGCGCAGCGCCAGCAGGTCGGTGCCCTGGGCGCGCATCGCCGCGGCCTGCCCGGCCGCGCGGGCGTAGCGGACCCGGCGCGGCAACCACACCGCCAGCACCGGGATCAGCGAGAACGCCACGATCAGGACCGCGATGCCGGTGGCGGCCAGCCCGACCGCTTCCAGCAGTCGCACGCCCGCGTCGACGAGCACGTCCCCGGCCGAGCCGCCGCGGCCCAGCGCGCCGGCGAGGTCGTCGCCGACGAACGGGACTCCCGAGGCGGTGCCGGCCGCGTCGGCGAAGGTGCTCCGGAGTTCGCCGCCCGCCTCGATCATGCGATGCCCGGGTGCCTGCAGCTCCAGCACGGCCGCCTTGGCGAGACCGGCGAGCCAGCAGAACCCGGCGACCCAGGCGATCGCGAGGACGTCGCACAACACCTGTGCCACCAAGTGGATCGGGCGTTCGGCGTAGAAGCGCATGCGCGCTTCCTACCAGAGCTGAGACGAGCCGTCGATCATCCACTGTAGACTATTAATAGCCGATCGCGGCAGTCCCAATGATTTTCACTCCTCCTCCTTGCGCCACACCGAGACGTGCCGGCGGCTGGTGCTGGTGAACGGGCTGCGCGCCCAGTCCGCCCAGCGCTGCACCAGGCGCATCCCCGTCAGCCGGGCCATCAGGTCGAGCTCGGCGGGCCAGACGTAGCGGAACGGCATCGAGTCGAGGTTCCACCGGCCGTCGCGCTTCCAGAAGTGGTGCGAGATCAGGCCTTGGCCCGCCACGTCGTACTCGTCGACGCCGACGTGATCGGCGCCGAACTCGAAGGGCACGTGGGTCTCGCCGAACGGCAGCCTCTGCAGGTCCGGCACGCCGACCTCGATCACGAAGTGCCCGCCCGGCACCAGGTGCCGCGCGGCGTTGCCGAAGCAGTCGACCTGCTCGTCCTGCGTGGTGAGGTTGTTGATCGTGTTGAACACCAGGTACACCAGGCCGAACTCGCCGGGAGCCCCGGTGCGTGCGAAATCCCCTGCCGTGACGCCGATCCGCTCGCTGCCGGGCTTCGCACGCAGGCGCGCCAGCATCGCCTCGGACAGGTCGATGCCGTGCACCGGGACGCCGCGCGCGCTCAGCGGCAGGGCCACCCGTCCGGTGCCGATGCCGAGCTCCAGCGCGGCATCGGCACCGGCGAGCTCGGCGAGGAACTCCACCGCGGGCCCGAGTACCGCGGGGGAGAACATGCCGGTCTCGTCGGAGTCGTACTCCGCCGCGACGTTCTCGCCGAAACGGTCCACAACCACGCGAGAACCATGCCACCGGAGTCCGCGAGGGCGCCACCGGTTTTCCGTCGCGAGCACCCGATCGGCCGCGTTGACATCGCTGTTCCGAGGGCGAAACATCCCGTTCGGTCGTGTTGAATCAGCCGTGAAATCAACATGAGGGGCGTTCGATGACGTTTGATTTCGTGCTCACCCGTCGGCAGATGATCGCGCTGGCGGCAGCCGCGACCACCGCGCCCGTGGTGCTCGGCGGCGCCCCGCGCGCGGTCGCGGCACCCGGCTCGCAGCGCAGCGTCGACTTCGGCGGTGACTGGCGGTTCTCGCTGCTCAACACCACCGGCGAGGACGCGCAGGCCCCCGCGCCGGAGGACCCGTCCTGGCGCGCTGTCGACCTGCCGCACGACTGGAGCATCGAGCTCGACCCCGTCGACGACGAGTTCACCACCGGTGGCACGGGATTCCTGCCCGGCGGGCTCGGCTGGTACCGCAAGACGTTCACGCTGCCGCCGGAGACCGCCGGGAAGAAGATCTCCGTCGAGTTCGACGGCGTGTACATGGACTCCGAGATCCACTTCAACGGCGAGCGGGTCGGTGCGCATCCCTACGGGTACACGGGTTTCGCGATCGACCTCACCGACCTGGCCCGCACCGACGGCGGTGAGAACGAGCTGCTGGTCAAGGCGCGCAACCAGATCCCCAGCAGCCGCTGGTACTCCGGCAGCGGCATCTACCGCGACGTGCACCTCGTCGTCACCGACCCGGTGCACGTCCTGCGGCACGGCATCACCGTCACCACACCGGGTCTCGCCGAGTCGCTGCCCGGTCGTGCCACCGTGCACGTCGACACCACCGCCGTCGCCGAAAGCGGTGCGACGCGCGCGGAACTGACCGTGGTGCTGCGCGACGCCGAGGGCGCAGAGGTCGCCCGCGCCAGCACGCCGGCCGACCTGGCGCCCCAACCGCGCACCTTCGGCCTCGACCTCCGGGTGGACGGTCCGCAGCTGTGGTCGGTGGCGTCCCCGGCGCTGCACACGGCCGAGGTCTCGCTGTCCGCGGGTGGAAACGTGGTGGACAGCACCGGCACCTCGTTCGGCGTCCGCTGGTTCGCCTTCGACCCCGAGCGCGGGTTCTCGCTCAACGGCGAGCCGATGAAGCTCCAGGGCGTCAACCTGCACCACGACCTCGGCGCGCTCGGCGCCGCCACCAGCTACGACGCGATCGTCCGGCAGCTCCGGATCATGCGGAGCATGGGGGTCAACGCGGTCCGCACCTCGCACAACCCGCCGTCGCCGCAGCTGCTGCGCGCCGCGGAGCGGGAGGGGGTGCTGCTGCAGGTGGAGGCGTTCGACTGCTGGCGCACCGGCAAGACCGATCACGACTACCACCGCTTCTTCGACGAGCGCAGCGACGCGGACCTGACCGAGATGGTCGAAGCGGCGAAGAACTGCCCGGCCCTGATCATGTGGTCGATCGGCAACGAGATCCCCGATTCCACCTCGCCGGTCGGGGTTCCCATCGCCAGGCGCCTGGTCGACCGGGTGCGCGCGCTGGACCCGACCAGGCCGGTGGTCATCGGCTCGGACAAGCACCGCAGCGTCCCGGCCGACGGGTCGCCGCAGGACCAGATCCTGCGGATGCTCGACGGCGTGGGGCTCAACTACAACGACGCCTCCTCGGTCGACGAGCTGCACGCGAAGTACCCGCAGGTGTTCCTCTTCGAGTCCGAGTCGTCGTCGGAGACCTCCACGCGCGGCGTCTACGACAGTCCGCACCAGCTCAACACCGGCGAGAACCACGCGCCCGGCAAGCGCGGGACGTCCTCCTACGACAACAACCTGTCCTCGTGGACCTACAGCGGCGAGTACGGGTTGAAGAAGGATCGGGACCGGGCGTTCTTCGCCGGCCAGTTCCTGTGGTCGGGCATCGACTACATCGGCGAACCCACGCCCTACTCGGACGTCTTCCCGGTCAAGACGTCGTTCTTCGGCGCCGTCGACACCGCTGGTTTCGCCAAGGACCAGTACCACCTGTTCCGCAGCCAGTGGACCCGCGAGCCGATGGTGCACCTGGTGCCGATGAACTGGACGGATCACCGGCCGGGAGAGCCGGTGACGGTGTGGACCCACAGCAACGTGCGGACCGTGGAGCTGCTGCTCAACGGGCGGTCGCTGGGGGAGAAGAGCTTCGACCTCAAGACCACCACCGACGGACGGGAGTACCTGGAGACCACCGAGCCGACGGGTGACGACAAGACGGTCACCGACGGTCCGTTTCCCGGCAGTTACACCAGCCCGAACGGCAGTGCGGGCAAGCTGCACCTGACCTGGGAGGTGCCGTTCGAACCGGGTGAGCTGGTGGCGGTGGCCAAGCGGGACGGCGCGGAGGTCGCGCGCGAGGTGCTGCGCACCGCCGGAACCGCGGCTGAGGTCCGGTTGAGCCGGGAGGACGTCGGTGCGCTGTCGTTCGTGACCGCCGAGGTCGTCGACGCCGACGGCGTGCTGGTGCCCTCGGCGGAGCACGAGCTGACCTTCACCACCACCGGCGGGGAGGTGCTCGGAACGGACAACGGCAAGCAGGACAGCTCCGAGAACTACCGCTCGGCGACGCGGAAGGCCTTCGGCGGCAAGGCGTTGGCGATCGTCCCCGCGGGTGCGGACGTGCGGGTGGCGATGGCGGTTCCCGCACGACCGGCCGAGCCGACCGCGGACGCGAGCTACTCCGGTTCGGCCGACACCCTCCCCGCCGCCATGATCGATGGCGACCCGGCCACCGGCTGGTCGAACCACTACGTGAAGGAGGCCACGGGCCTGCTGCCCGCCATCAGCGCAGCGCACGCGCGGGACTGGGTGTCGATCGCCTGGCCCGAACCTCGTCTGGTCGACGCCGCCGAGCTGACCTTCACCGTCGACGCCGCGCACGCGGTGCCCGCGTCGATCGAGGTGCGCTACTGGGACGGCTCGCGCTTCGCCCCGGTGCGCGGGCAGAGCGGTGATCCTGCCGCCACCGCCCGCATCACCTTCGAGCCGGTGACGACCGACCGGCTTCGGATCGAGCTGACCAGCGCGAACCCCGGTGCCGAGGACGGGTTCCTCGGCATCGGGGAGCTACTCGTGTAGCTGCGGCGGCTGGTCGGTGTGCCGGAGCGAGAGGCCGGTTCCCCAGCAGTTGGGGCACAGCCGCTGCGCGGTGACGACCTCGGGTGGGGCGCTCTCCTCGCTGCGCCGCACGTGCACGGCCGAGACCTCGCGCTTGCCTTCGCAGTTCTGGCACCGCTCGCGCGGCAGCTGGTCGGCAGGCACGTCCTGGACCTGCCGCACCACCTGGTCTCGCAGTTCGCGCAGCTGCGGAGGTTCTTCGTCGGGGTCGGCGTGCCTGCCGAGCAGGTCGGTCTCGGCCAGTGCCGCCTCGAAGGTGCGCAGCAGCTGCTCCACCTCGCCGCCGAGGTCGCCCTGCGCGGTCATCGCGGGTCCCGCAGGTGCGCGGCGTCGGTGGGCCGGGAGTGCGGTGTGGTGGGTGTCATGAAGCCATCCGAGTTTCTCTGCGGTGCCCTGGATCGGCCGTCGTCCGGGACGGCGGGCAAGCATCGCAGAGCGGACCGGCGTGGAATAGGAGGGAATTCACATCGGAGAAAACGATCCGACGACGCGCGAATCACGTACCGGCAACCTTGTGCCGTCCGGCAAAGGGGAGTTGTGCGAGCGGAACGCGGGTGTTGCAGCTCATCGATCTATCCGCATCGAATTCGCGTTTTCTGACATGGTTTCGTCCGGATTCCAGTTGCGAAACGCCTGGTAAGCAGGCAGGGGCGGAGTTCGCGAGCGTGCCGGAATCGGCGCAAGCGGATTTGTCGTCTCCGCATTCGTGGTTTCATCGCTGGGGCTGGGCGGGATCCCAGGGGGGATTGGGACCCGCCCAGCATTCGGCGAGGTCCGGTGAGGGGGAGTACCGGTTGCCTCGCGAGGTAGCGGCGTCGGGGACTGGGGGCTGCACCGCTACTAAGGATCATAGTAGATGCGAATCCTATTGTGGGTCAACGGCCTTGCGATTGGACCCCGGTCCAAAATGGATCGTCTTCCGCCAAAAAAATCCGAACGTGATTCACATAGCGCGCGCGACGTGCGCATCCGGACGTACGATGTGCCCGGGGAGGAAGGCTGATGCGTTGTCTGGGCGAGCTCGAATCCGCGGTGATGCGGGTGTTGTGGGACTCGGTGGAGCCGATCAAGGTGCGCGAGGTGCTGTCGCGGCTCGACACCGGCCGGTCGTTGGCTTACACGACCGTGCTGACGGTGCTCGACAACCTGCATCGGAAGGGCTGGGTGCAGCGGGACCTGGACGGCCGGGCCTACCTGTACCGGCCGTCGCGCACCCGCGAGCAAGCCGCGGCCCGCTCGTTGCACCAGGTGCTCGTCGCCTCGGGCGCTCCGGACGTCGTCCTGGCGCACTTCGTCGCCTCGGTCAGCGACGAGCAGGCGGAAACGCTGCGCGCGGCCCTGCGCGAGCGCGAGCGGGACTGATCAGGGCTTGTAGGCCAGGCCGCCGAGGATCAGGCGCTCGACCAGCGAGGTCTCGCGCAGGCGGGGTCCGTCCGGCCACCAGTGGTTGAGCTCGACGAGTCCCGGTTCGACGAGCTCCAGTCCCGCGAAGAGCTCGGTGATCTCCGCTCGCGTGCGGTAGCGGCCGGTGCCCATGGACGACTCGCGCCAGCGCTGCTCCAGCTCACGGGCCATCCGGTGGCCTTCGAGAAGCTCGTCGCCCGGGTCCCACCAGTGCGAGATCGCCAGGTACGAGCCCGACGGCAGCGCGTCGACGTAGTGCCGCATGAACCCGGCCGGGTCCGCCTCGTCGTCGATGTGGTGCAGCGTCGCGCACTGGATCAGCACCATCGGCCGGTCGAAGTCCAGCCTGGCGACCTGCGGTGTCGCCAGCAGGGCCGCGGGGTCGCGCAGGTCCGAGGTGGCGAAGTGGGTGAGGTCGTTCTCCTCCATCAGCGCGCGCCCGTAGGCGGCCACGGTCGCGTCGTTGTCGACGTAGACCACCGTGGCGTCGGCGTTGTTGCGCTGGGCGACCTCGTGGGTGTTCTCCGCGGTCGGCAGGCCGGAGCCGATGTCGAGGAACTGGTCGATGCCGACCTCGAAGCCCGCCAGGTGCCGCACCACGCGGATCAGCCAGCGGCGGATCGACTTGGCCACCTCGTCGCCCTGCGGCGCGACGGCCTGGATCGTCTCGTAGACCTCGCGATCGGCCGCGAAGTTGTCCTTGCCGCCCAAGAACATGTCGTAGACGCGCGCGATGCTCGCCTTGCTGGTGTCAATTCCGGCCGCCGCCCCGACGCCGGCCTCACCTTCGATTCCCATCGGCCCCGATTTCCAGTGGACTCGATCACGTTTCGCCGGAGTGTAGCGGTGTTCGCAACCCCGCGGGACCCGGTTGCCCTTTCCGTCCGGACATTCCCGCGCGGTGGCTTCGCCCTCTCCTCCGATGGGAGCGAAACCGGTTGTCCGGCAACGGAAATCGACGAAGATCAGGGGAGTCGGCGGACGGCTTCCCGGGTCAGGTCGGCGATCGAGGGGTAGCCGTCCACGGCCATGATGAGGTCAGCTTCGGCGAGGAGGCTCCGGAGCACGTGGACGACGCCCCGGGTACCGCCGAGCGCGAGCCCGTAGGCGTAGGGGCGGCCGACGCCCACGGCCGTGGCGCCCAGGGACAGGGCCTTGACGATGTCGGCGCCGCTGCGGACGCCGGAGTCGAACAGCACCGGCATGCCGTCGGCCGCGTCGACGACCTCGGGCAGCACCTCCAGAGCGGGGAGGCCACCGTCGGCCTGCCTGCCGCCGTGGGTGGAGCAGTAGATGCCGTCCACGCCGCCGTCCTTGGCGCGGCGCACGTCATCGGGGTGGCAGATGCCCTTGACGATCAGCGGCAGGTCGGTCAGCGACCGCAGCCACGGCAGATCGTTCCAGGTCAGCGGATTTCCGAAGGTGGAGACCCAGCTCAGCACCGCGGCACCCGGGTCCTCTTCCGGTGTCTTGTCCAGTCCCGCGCGGAAGACCGGATCGCTGTAGTAGTTGCTCAGGCAGTGCCCGCGCAGCTGCGGGAAGTTGGAGGTGGCCAGGTCGCGCGGGCGCCACCCGGGGATCCAGGTGTCGAGGGTGACGACGATGCCCTTGTAGCCCGCGTTCTCGGACCGGCGCACCAGGCTTTCCGCCAGATCCCGGTCCTTCGGCGTGTACAGCTGGAAGAAGCCCGGTGTGCCACCGAATTCGCCGGCCACGTCCTCCAGCGGGTCCGACGACAGCGTGGAGGCCACCATCGGCACGCCGCTCTGCGCCGCCGCGCGGGCGGTGGCCAGATCGCCGTGCCCGTCCTGCGCGCAGATCCCGAGCACGCCGATCGGCGCCATGAACACCGGCGAGGGCAGCTTCAGGCCGAACAGGTCCACTTCGAGGTCGCGCTCGGTGGCACCGACGAACATGCGCGGGACGAGTCCCCAGCGGTCGAAGGCGGTGACGTTCGCGCGTTGCGTGCGCTCCGAGCCGGCACCGCCGTGGACGTAGGACCAGACCGTCGGCGACATGGCCGCTTTCGCGCGTTCCTCCAGCTCGTCGAACTCCACGGGGAGGTCGGGCAGCACCCCGCTCAACCCGTTGAGGTAGATCTCCAGCTGGTAGTCGCCGTACGCCATGGCCGCCCCTCCGGTCGTCGATTCCGCTGCGGAATCTAACCGACGGGTGCCCACCCGGCGAAGCGCTCGTCGACCTCTTCGGGACGCAATCCGAAGTCGGCCAGCGAGTACCGGTGCGCGGGCTTGGCGTGACCTGCGGTGCTCTCGGAGTGCAGGCTCCGCATCGCTGCCGCCGCGTTCTCGCTCAGCGGCAGCCCGAAGTGCCGGTAGATCCGCTCCACCACGCCGATCGGGTCGGCGATGAAGTCCTCGTAGCGCACGTCGTAGAACCGGTCCGGATCGTGCCGCGCCCGCGCGGCGGTGAAGTCGGCGAGCCCGCGCGACCACAGGTCGAGCTGGTCGCGGCCGATCGTGTCGCCGTGGAAGGTCTCCGACCAGCCGCGGGTGGCGTGCGCGGCCAGGCTGCACACCGACGCGATCGCGGTGCGCGGCTCCCGGTGGGTCTGGATCACCAGCGCGTCCGGGTAGACCTCGAACAGCGCGTCCAGCGCGAACAGGTGGCTCGGGTTCTTCAGCACCCAGCGCCGGTCGTTGTCGGGCAACCCGATCAGCTGCAGGTTGCGCTTGTGCCGGGCGTAGGCCGAGGTCCAGTTCTGGCCCTCCAGCCAGCGCGAATAGGTCGGCAGGTGGGCCAGGCACTCGTAGGAGATCGAGCGCATCGACTGCCGCAGCAGCTGCCAGCACTCCTCGACCTGCTCGGCCGACATGTAGTGCACGCCCATGAACTCGGGGTGCTCCACGTGGTGCTGGGTGTAGCCCTGCTGGATTCCCCGGAAGACGGGATCGTCCTCCCACGTCGAGCGCGGCGGCCGCGGCTGCGGCACCTCGGTCAGCCACAGCTCCAGCCCCTGGTTCGCCGTGTCGGCGGTCAGCAGCCGGTGCAGCGCGGTGGTGCCGGTGCGCGGCAGCCCGGTGACGAAGATGGGGCGCTCGACGGCGACCTCGGCGTGCCGCGGGTGCTGCTTCCACGCCGCCTCGCTGAACAACCGGGCGGTCAACGCGCCCCGCAGGAAGGCCCGCTTGACCTTGTTGCCCCACGGGGTCAGGCCCGCATCCCGCGCGTAGGACTCCAACAGCACGCCGAGACCATCGCTGTAATCATCCACCCCGAAGTCGTCCAGCCCCACAAGACGACTCGCCGAAGCGTGCACATCCTCAACAGTACCAACACTCTCACGCCCGACAGTCATGAAAAGCTCCTCAGGGACGTCGTAGTTGCCAGGGTGCAAGCGGCGGAGCCGCGAGGCGTGAAGAACCACCCTCGCTACCTGCACCGCCGCGGGTTCTGAGACGTCGTCTGGGGAGGACGCCGCGACGCCGTGTATTGGCATACATCAGGAGTGGCGCCCGGAGCCAGACGGGTCTCAGGTTCCGCTACCCGCACCGTTTCCGTTTCGCAGGAAGAGAGGGTTAGAAGTAATCAGTGGTGGAATTCTCCTGCGTTTGCGTCCAGGCACTGCCCTGTGACGATCCTGGCCAGGTCGGAGATCAGGAACAGCGCGGCGTCGGCGATCTCGTCCGGTTCGGGCAGTGCGCGAAGGTCGGTGGTGGCGGCGGTCTCCTCGTAGACCTCGTCGCGGGTGACGCCGCGCTGCTCGGCGAGGTGGCCGAGGTACCACTTGAGCGAGTCCGCCCAGATGTAGCCGGGCGCGATCGAGTTGACCCGCACGCCCTTCGGCCCGAGCTCCGTGGCCAGGCTCTGCGCCAGGGACAGCAGGCTGGACTTGGCCATCTTGTAGGCGCCGTAGTTGCGGCGGGAGTGCCGCAGCACCGCCGAGTTCACCATCAGCACCGCGCCTCGGACCTCGGCCAGCGCGGGGGTGAACAGCCGGGTCAGCCGCAGCGCGGCGAGCACGTTGGTCTCGAACCCCTGCCGGATGGCGTCCAGGTCGGTGTCGGCGAGGTCGGACAGGGGCGGGATGGCGAACGCGTTGTTGATCAGCGCGTCGACCCGCCCGAACTCCTCCACCGACCGCGCCACCAGCTGGGCGGCGGCGTCTTCGTCGGTGATGTCGGTGGGCACGACCAGGGCACGCCTGCCGAGGTCGGTGACCTCCTCGGCGGAGACCTTGAGGCGGGATTCGGTGCGCGAGGCCAGCACCACGTCGGCGCCGGCCATCGCGGACCGCTGGGCCAGCGCCCGGCCCAGTCCCGGCCCCACTCCGGAGATCACGACGACCTTGTCGCGCAGCAGTCCGTCCAGCATCGGCCTCACCCCAGCATCCGGTTGTGCACGGCTGCCTGCCGCGCGGCGATCCGCTCCCGCCACTCCTGCGGCGTCACGCGGGAGTGCTCGTGGTGCGGGAGGCGTTTCGGCAGTTCGTCGAACCCGACGACCTCCACCTGAGGGCCGTCCTCGGGGCCCAGGTCGCGGGAGAGGCGCTGCCAGCGGATCTGGAGGTAGCCGCGGGTGTGCCCGGTCAGCTCCAGCCAGTTCGCCAGCCCCGGGTCGCGCTCGGTGATGACGAACCGGATCTTGCCGTCGGGGTCGATGCGCGCCTGCTCCGCGGTGAGGCTCGTCTGGTGGTTGATGTAGTCGGTCGAGACGTACCAGGGGCTGCCGAGCTGAAAACCCTGGTAGGGAGCCTCGGACCGGGGCACGGTGACGATCATCGCCTGGTCCTCGGAGAGCTCGAAGTGCCCGGCCGAGGAGAACTGGGTGGCCAGGCCTCCCGGTGTGGAGCGCGGGTCGTTCATCGTGTTCACCGGCTGGTTCAGGTAGAACCACTCCGGGAAGGCCAGGAACGTCCGCAACCGGCTCAGCAGGATCTTGCCCGCGACGCCGTAGCGCTTGGTCAGCGCGTCCATGGTGCGCGGCGGGGGAGCGGTGCCCGTGGTGTCCTCGCGGCGGATCCGGATCAGGCCGCGTCGCTCGGAATCCCAGTCGCTGTAGACCTCGCGCACCACCAGCATCGCCGATCCCGGTGCGAGCGTGAAGTAGTTCGCCCCGGCGGGGCCGGGGCCGAAGCGCACCTCGAAGTCGCCGTTGTCGTCGATGTCGATCCGCCGGTCGTCGAAGGCGGCGAGGCTGTCGGGCACGTCCACCGGCGAGTAGTCGCCGTTGAGCACCTGGAAGCTCAGATCCGTTGTGCTGCCGCGTTTCCCGGTCACGACGTACTCGGCGTCGTCGCGGATGTAGGAGTGGAAGTACAGCGCGTCGGGGTTGTCCAGGCCCATCTTGGTGTAGGGGCCGGTGGACTGGACGAAGTACGGGAAGTCCCGCTCGTAGGCCCAGGCGAGCATGAGGGAGGCCTGGATGCTGCCCGCGAGGTAGTCGTAACCCTCGATGAGGTCCTGCTCGTCGCGGATGTGCTCGGCGTGCCGGATGACCTCTTCGGCTTCGGAGACGGCTTCGGCGAAGGGCTGAGTGAGCATAAGCTCCTCTTTGAGAACTCGTTCTAGTGCTCTGCGGTCGTCTTGGCTCTCGGAGGCTGAGCTCCCGGGCGCCTCAGCTCCAGCGGTTCGCGGTGAGCTTGAAGTCCGGGAGGTCGTCGAAGGTGTGCATCAGCTCGTAGGTGCGGGTGTATCCGGTCTTGCTGATGCGCCACTGGCCGTCGGATTCGCGGCGGTAGGTGTCCTCGTAGAAGGCCGCGCCCTTGATGAAGGTCTTGAACTCGGTGGCGATGACGGTGTCCTCGAAGCTCCAGGTGCCGGTCGCGGTGTCGCCGTCGATGTCGATCTCGGGCTGGCCGGCGGAGTGCGTGGTGATGATGCTCGGGCCGAGGTTGTCCCGCATGAACTTCAGGATCTCCTCCCGGCTGGTGAGTTCGAGCTTGGAGCCCGTGGCCTCGGTGCCGTACTCGGCCACGGCGTCCTCGGTGAGCGCCTCGGCGAGCACGTGCCAGAGCTTGAGGTCGACCGCGCGCAGGTAGCGGTACTTCAGTCGTTTGATCTCCTCCAGCGCGACGAGGTCCATGACGCCTCCTTGTGTCTTGCGAGGTTGGCTTCGAGGGGTGGACCCAGCTTTCCGCGCAGCTTGACCGAGCGCAAGAACTTGTTCTACTTTTCTGTGAAACTTGTTCTAGGTTCGGTTCCGATGGAAGGGCGGGTCCGGCGTGACCACGACCTACGAGCTGACCCATCTGCGCGGCCTGGAAGCCGAGACGGTGCACGTGTTCCGCGAGGTTGCCGCATCCTTCGAGCGGCCCGCGCTGCTGTTCTCCGGCGGCAAGGACTCCGCGGTGATGCTGCACATCGCCACCAAGGCGTTCTGGCCCGCACCGCTGCCGTTCCCGGTCCTGCACATCGACACCGGCCACAACTTCGACGAGGTCATCGACTTCCGCGACCGCACCGTGCGACGGCTCGGACTGCGCCTGCTGGTCGGCAGCGTGCAGGACGACATCGACGCCGGCCGCTCCGCGGAGCAGCCCGGGGCCGGACGCAACCGGCTGCAGACCCAGACCCTGCTGCGCAGCATCGGCGAGCACCGCTTCGACGCCGTCTTCGGCGGCGCCCGCCGCGACGAGGAGAAGGCCCGGGCCAAGGAGCGCGTGTTCAGCTTCCGCGACGAGTTCGGCCAGTGGGATCCGCGCAACCAGCGCCCCGAGCTGTGGCACCTCTACAACGGCAGGCACCGCAAGGGCGAGCACATCCGCGTCTTCCCGCTGTCGGACTGGACCGAGCTCGACATCTGGCAGTACGTCCTCGACGAGGGCATCGAGCTGCCGTCGATCTACTACGCCCACCGGCGCACCGTCTTCGAGCGCGACGGCATGCTGCTGGCCACCAACCCGCACCTGACGCCGGGCGAGGACGAGCAGCCCTACGAGGCCACCGTCCGCTTCCGCACCGTGGGCGACACGACCTGCACCGGCTGCGTGCCCTCCACGGCGAGCACCGCCCGCGACGTCGTCGCCGAGGTCGCCGCAGCCCGCGTCACCGAACGCGGAGCCACCCGCGCCGACGACCGCATCTCTGAAGCGGGAATGGAAGACCGCAAGCGCGAAGGCTACTTCTGATGGTGGTCGGTTCATGGGCGGTTGGCCCATGCCTCAGGTGTGGGAAGCAGCTCGCACCGCCTCAGGTTCCGCTACCGGCACCGCTAAGCACAGTGATTGAGACGAATCATGAATCGAGGAGCTTCGATGACGCAGCTGCTTCGGTTGGCCACTGCTGGGAGCGTGGATGATGGCAAGTCGACGCTGATCGGGCGTTTGCTGTACGACTCCAAGTCGATCCTCAGCGACCAGCTGGAGGCCGTGGAGCGCGCCGGTCACGGGGGCGACGGGCCGGATCTCGCGCTGCTCACCGACGGGTTGCGGGCCGAGCGCGAGCAGGGCATCACCATCGACGTCGCGCACCGCTACTTCGCCACGCCCCGGCGCAAGTTCATCATCGCCGACACACCAGGGCACATCCAGTACACGCGCAACATGGTCACCGGCGCCTCCACCGCCGACCTCGCGCTGGTGCTCGTCGACGCGCGCAAGGGCGTGCTCGAGCAGTCCCGCAGGCACGCGTTCCTGGCCAGCCTGCTCGGGATCCCGCACCTGGTGGTGTGCGTGAACAAGATGGACCTCGTGGACCACTCGCAGCAGCGGTTCGAGGAGATCCGCGCCGAGTTCGCCTCCTTCGCGATGAAGCTCGACGCACCGGACCTGACGTTCATCCCGGTCTCGGCGCTGCGCGGCGACAACATCGTGCACCGCAGCGAGAACATGCCCTGGTACGAGGGGACTTCGCTGCTGCACCACCTCGAAGAGGTCCACGTCGCCTCCGACCGCAACCTCATCGACGCGCGACTGCCGGTGCAGTACGTCATCCGCGACGGTGACTTCCGGGGCTACGCGGGAACCGTCGCGGGTGGCGTGCTCAAGCCCGGTGACGACGTCGTCGTGCTGCCCTCGGGCTTCACCACCGGCATCGAGGAGATCTGGGGGCCGGGCGGGGAGGTCGTGGAGGAGGCGTTCACCCCGCAGGCCGTCACCGTGCGGCTCACCGACGACCTCGACGTCTCGCGCGGCGACATGATCTGCCGCCCGCAGAACCGCCCGCACGCGGGCCAGGACGTCGACGCCCTGGTCTGCTGGCTCACCGAGCGGACCGCGCTGGAACCCGGTGGTCGCTACGCGATCCAGCACACCACGCGCGGCACGCGCGCCCAGGTGCGTCAGCTGGACTACCGGCTCGACATCAACACCCTGCACCGCGACACGGGCGCGACGTCCTTGTCGCTCAACGAGATCGGCCGGATCCGCTTGCGGGCGCAGCAACCGCTGCTGTTCGACGCCTACCGCCGCAACCGCACGACCGGCAGCTTCATCCTCGTCGACGAGGCCACCAACAACACCGTCGCCGCGGGCATGATCACCGGCCCGGACTTCGCCGAGTCCCACGTCAGCTGGGTCTCCACCGCCGTGCGCAGGGAACAGCGCCGCACCCGGGGAGCGACGGTGTGGCTCACCGGCTTGTCGGGGGCGGGCAAGTCCAGCGTGGCGGTCGAGCTGGAACGCCGGCTGGTCGCGGCGGGCAGGCCCGCCTACCTGCTCGACGGCGACAACCTCCGCCACGGGCTCAACGCCGACCTGGGCTTCAGCGCCGAGGACCGGGCCGAGAACGTGCGCCGCGTCGGCGAGGTGGCGCGGCTGCTCGCCGACGCCGGTGTGGTGTCGATCGTGTCGCTGATCAGCCCCTACCGCGCCGACCGCGATCGGGCGCGGCAGGGGCACCAGGACGCGGAGCTGACCTTCGTGGAGGTCTTCGTCGACACCCCGATCGAGACGTGCGAGGCGCGCGACCCCAAGGGGCTCTACGCCCGCGCGCGGGCGGGGGAGATCACCGGCTTCACCGGGGTCGACGACGCCTACGAGCCCCCGCGGAACCCGGAGGTGGTGCTGCGGCCCGACACCGGCGATCCGGGCGTCATGGCGTCGATGATCGCGGACCTGCTCGACTGACCCGATCCCGCTGCGGACGAGGGTCTTTCACGATTAATCAGAAGTCGATCTGGCTCCGGTACTCCTTCGCCAGTTCCTGCAGGCGGGCCACGGTGTCGTGGCGCTCCAGCGCGGCTCCGCGCAGCCGGTCCCACGCGTCGTTGAACAGGTTGAAGTCGTCCTCGTCGTCCAGGTACAGCCCGCCCGCGACGTGCTCGACGAAGACGAAGTCCTTGGTGCCGTCGGAGAACCGCATGATCGTGAAGTCGTTGGGCACGTACGGCAGCCGCACGTCGAACGGCAGGATGTGCACGTACGCCTTCGGGTACCGGGTCTGCAGGTCCAGCAGGTGCTCGACCTGGTCCAGCGCGACCGACGGGTTCGGCCCGCCCGGCATCCGGTGGAACGCGGCTTCGCTGAGCACGAAGCGGTAGTAGGGCGGGCGCGGCAGGTCGAAGACCCGCCTGCGGTCCAGCCGGTTGCGCACCAGGGCGGTGACGTCGGTGGCGCGGTCCTCGGAGAACTGGGTGAGCATGTAGTGCTCGGACTGCAGCGGGCCCGGGATGCGCTCGCCGTGCCAGCTGAGGATCTCCGCGGCGGCCGGTTCGAGGTCGGTGAAGGTGCGGAACCACTGCGGCACCGCCGAGCGGTAGCCGGCCCACTGGCCGCGCTGCCCGGAGCTGGACTGCGCGAGGTCCAGCATCAGATCGGCTTCCGCCTTGCCGGAGTTGAACGCCTCCAGCATCTTCTGCAGCTCGGCCTTCTTGACCGCGACCGTGCCCGACTCGATCTTGTTGATCTTGCCTTGGCTGCATCCGAGCAGCTCGGCGACGTACTGCTGGGTCATGCCCGCGGCCTGCCGCGCGCGGCGAATCTCGTTCCCGAGCTGCCTGCGTCGCGAAGTTACCGTGCTCGGCACCAGATCTCCGCTCGTATGCTCTGCCGTCACCACGTCTGACAAGCGCAAACGCGTCTGTCAAGAACAACACTGTAATGCACTCGGACGTGGATGCGCGGCAAACGGGTCACCGCCGGTGATCCGCGCCCGGCGGTGATTAATCAGAAAACGGCTGTGAGCTGCGAAGTTCTAGTCGATGTCGAAGCTTCCCGCTCTCATGTCGGCGAGAAATCGGTTCCAGCTCGTCGTGTCGAAGTTGAGCAGGACGTCACCGGTGAAGCGTTTGCTGTCGCGGACCCCGACACGCCCGGGGGCCGTCAAGTTCACCTCGACGCAGTTTCCCCCGTTCGGCCCGCATGCGGACGCTGAAGCCCAGCCCGTGGCGCTGAAGGCGGGGGTCGCGGTCGGTTCCGGGTGAAGCATCGAGGTGCATCCCTTCCGAATCTCTCGACTCCGTGGCGCGGATGTGCTTACGATTAATCGTAGACGATCCGGGGAGGGATCATGCCACTCACGTTGACCGGGAGCACCCGGGGGGCGCGGGCCGAGCAGTCCGGTATGGATTGCATTTGGGTCCTGCATACCGCCGCACGAGTGACAGTGCGGCAGGCTCACGCGATTTCGCGGCAGGACTGGCAGGGCGGTGTGGCGCGTACGACGTGCGGACTCACCCTGGGTCATGACAGAATCGGGAATATTCCTCCGGATGGGGCCCTACCGTGTGGACGATGCTTGGCGGCGACCGCGGGCATAGTCGGTCTGGAATCCATCTGAACAGCTGATTACCCGGGTAGTGGCCGAGGGTCATCCGGATCGTGATCAGGCAAGACGACGCGGCGGGACACGGCAGCGAAGGAGAGTGTGCGGATGCATCCGTTCCATTGGGTTCCGGCCCTCGGGGAGCGTCACGCGAGCACCGACTACCGGCCGTCGGGGGGCTACCCGGCGGGAAGCACCATCACCACGCTCTGCGACCGCGAGATGCGTGCCGAGGTGGGCGAGATGGCGTGGCTGTGGAACACGTGCCCGGCGTGCAACGCCGAAGCGCACCGCATGGTCGGCGGTGTGCGGCAGACCGCGACCGTCTAGGAGTCGTTCGAGAAAGGGCTGTGCGGTGCGAGCGGTGACCCGCACCCGGAGCGGTCCTGAAGAGGATCAGCCCTGGGCCTCCTTCGAGGCGCCACCCTCCAAGGCCACCAGCGCCGTCCGGTTTCGCGGGATCCGGTCGGCGACGTCGGTGAGGGGCTGATACCTGGAGGTTCCCGCGCGCGTGGACTTGGCCCTGTACATGGCCTGGTCCGCGGCGGTGACGAGCTGGTGCATCCGGTGCGCCGGCAGCACCGCGACCCCAGCGCTGGCCGTGCAGCGGATCGGCATCTCCGACATGACCTCCGCCGAGGCGATGTCAGCGCAGAGCTCGGCGGCCAGCGCATCCGCGTCCTGCAGTGCCTCGCCGCTGAGCAGCACCACGAACTCGTCCCCACCGAGCCGGGCCGCGCACGCCGCGTGCCCGGCTTTTTCGTGGATCCGGTGGGCCACCGCGACCAGAACGCTGTCGCCGAAGTCGTGGCCGTAGAGGTCGTTGGTCTCCTTCAGCCCGTCCAGGTCCAGCAGGATCATGGCGATGTGATCGCTCGGGCGCGTGGAGGCCCGCTGGTGGTCCAGCGCGCGCTGGAGACCCGCGCGGTTGGCCAAGCCGGTGAGCGGATCGGTGTGCGCGGCGCGATCGGCCACCGCGAGCCGTTTTTCGAGGTCGCGACGTTTGCGGCGGGAGTCGAGAAGCGCCGCCGAGAGGATCGCGCAGAGGGCTAACGCGCCGACCGCGACGAGCACGCTCATCGCGTTGCCCGATCCTGGGTCGCAGCCGGGCGAGTCTGATGCACGCGGCGAACCGTCCCTCGCCGCGACAACCGGATCATCCCCTCGGCCTCCTCCCGCGCGCGCCGGGGCCATTTGCCGGGCACCGGATTCCCGCTGACGGATCAAGATCGACGATCGTCCTGCTGCTGCTACTGTCCCGGACTGACCTTGCAGATGCAAGAACGTTTGCAAGAACACCTGCAAGCACGGACGCGATTTCGCCCGAATGTTGGAGGCATCCATGCCGGAGTCCGCAGTGCCGGAGACTCCGCGGTGGGCAGACCTGAGCTGGCGGTCTGACCTGCGCTGGCGCAAGAGCGCGCGCAGCAACCCGAGCGGGAACTGCGTCGAGGTGGCGGAGCTGGAGCGCGGCCGGGTGGCCGTGCGCAACTCCCGCTTCGCGGAGGGGCCAGTGCTGGTCTACACGCGAGAAGAACTCGCCGCTTTTCTCGAAGGGGTTAAAGAAGGCGACTTCGATGATCTAATCTGCTGACTGGCTTTGGCGGCGATCGGACGCCGCATTGCTCCCGATGGGGGTATCGACACGATGAGCATCGAGCCGGAGAGACAGGGCAGGCGGCAAGGCGGGTCCACCGCTGGGCCCACCGTGCTGCGCATCGCGCTGGGCGGTCAGCTTCGACGCCTGCGCGAAGAGCGCGGGATCAGCCGCGAGGCCGCCGGGGATGCCATCCGCGGGTCGCACGCGAAGATCAGCCGTCTCGAACTGGGACGCGTCAGCTTCCGGGAGCGCGATCTCAACGACCTGCTGACGCTCTACGGCGTGCAGGACTCCGGTGAGCGCGCGGCGTTCCTGTCGCTGGCTCGGCAGGCCAACGAACCCGGCTGGTGGCACCAGTACGGTGACCTGCTGCCGTCGTGGTTCGAGACCTACCTCGGGCTGGAGCAGGCCGCCGAGATCATCCGCACCTACGAGGCCCAATTCGTGCCGGGCCTGCTGCAGACCCCGGATTACGCGCGCGCGGTGATCCTGCTGGGGCACGGGCAGGAACCGTCGGCCGAGGTCGACCGCCGGGTCGCGCTGCGGATGCGCCGCCAGGACATCCTCACCCGAGGTGAACCGCCGACGTTGTGGGCGGTCATCGACGAGGCCGCGCTGCGTCGCCCGATCGGTGGTGAGGGGATCATGCGCGGGCAGATCGAGCACCTGATCCGCATCTCCGAACTCCCCAACGTGACCGTGCAGCTGCTGCCCTACAGCGTCGGCGGGCACGCCGCGGCGGGCGGTCCGTTCACCATCGTGCGGTTCCCCGAGTCGGACCTGCCCGACGTCGTCTACCTGGAACAGCTGACCAGCGCGCTGTACCTGGACAAGCGCAACGACCTGGACCAGTACCAGGCGGTGATGAACCTGCTCAGCGTTCAGGCGGCGACACCGCAGGACACCACGCAGCTGCTGCGCGAGTTAATGCACGAGTACTGAGCAATCCGAGGGATGCCGATGAGCGAGCAGGGCGGCCGGCTGCCGGTCGAGATCGACACCACCGTCGCGCACGAGGCGCGGGTCTACGACTACTGGCTGGGCGGCAAGGACAACTTCGCGGCCGACCGCGCGCTGGGTGACGCGATCGCCGAGCACATCCCGACCATCAAGACCATGGCGCGCGCGAACCGGGCGTTCGTCGGGCGCGCGGTGCGATACCTGGTGCAGGAGTGCGGCATCCGGCAGTTCCTCGACATCGGCACCGGAATCCCCACCAGCGGCAACGTGCACGAGGTCGCGCAGAGCGCCGAACCGAGCAGCCGCGTGGTCTACGTCGACAACGACCCGATCGTCCTCGCGCACGCCCGCGCGCTGATGACCAGCACCGACGAGGGCGCGACCCGGTTCATCTTCGCCGACCTGCACGACCCGGACTCGATCCTGTCCGACCCGGCGCTGACCGAAACGCTCGACCTGACGCAGCCGACCGCGGTGATGCTGGTGGCGGTGCTCATGTACTTCCGGGAGAACTCGGAGGTCGAGCAGGTGCTCGGCAAGCTGATGGACGCGGTGCCCTCGGGCAGCTACCTGACGATCACCCACCCCACCGCCGACTTCGACCCGGAAGCGGTGGCGGGCGTGGTGGCCGCCGCCGAGCAGTCCGGCATCCCGTTCCAGCCGCGCGATCAGGACGAGGTCGCCGCGCTGTTCGAGGGCATGGACCTGGTCGAGCCCGGGGTGGCGCCGGTGCTGGCGTGGCGACCCGACCCGGAGCCGGCCGGCATCACCAAGCTCCACCCGGAGCACGAGGTCGACCCGCGCAGCGCTTACTACTGGGCGGCGATGGCCCGCAAGCGCTAACCGGCCCTGCGGTAGGCGGTCGGGCCGAGCTCGCGCGGTGGTGCGGGTTCGTCGGGATCGTCGGTGGTGGCGGTGTGCTCGCCCGGGCGGATGCCGTGGCCCGGGCCGGACTCGCCGTCCCGGTGGTCGTGGCGGATGACCAGCAGCAGCACCAGCGCCGCGACCAGCGGCAGGTGCGAGACGAGGCGGCCGGCGGTGACGGCTCCGGCCACCAGGTCCTGGACGCTGACGAAGGTGAGCACGGCGAGGAACGCGCCGAGCACCGGCAGCATCCCGGCACCGGCGCGGACCCGCCAGGCCGCCCAGCCGAACCCGGCTCCGAGCGCGAGGTTCCAGGCGGTGCTCTCGTGGAACACGTGCCCGGCCATCGCCTCGTGGCCGCCGGTGCCCAGCAGCTGCGCGACGCCCAGCGCGATCTGCACGACGGCGACGACGCCGAGCAGCACCCGGGGCCAGCGCCGGACCGCGGGAACCGGGAGCGCCCGCATCACCGACGCGGTCAGGTCGGGGGTGCTCGGCACGGCACGCACCCGCAACTCCCTGCTCAACGCGACGGCGCGGGTCTCCCAGTCGCGGCACTCACCGCACTCGGCGAGATGCCGCTCCACCTCGGCCCAGGCCGCCGGAGGTTCCTCGCCGTCCAACCGCGCCGACAACGCCTCCCGGCACACGCAACAGTCCACACCACTACTGTCGCGCCTCGCACCCGAGAAGTTCCCACCGGGTCACCGGAGCCCGAGACCCCGTGAGCAGGGCCGACAAGCGGACGGTTCTGGTCCTCGCCCCAGCTGGGTTCCCGATTTCAGTGGAAGTCGGGTCCCGGATTTCCACTGAGATCCGGGACGCCGGGCGAACACCGCGCGTCCGGGCAGTCCCACGACCCCTGAATACCGCCGTAATCGGGGACAGGATTACCGCCGCAATCCGTGCTCTGGACAGGACCAGCGGATCGTCGGTCGACGGTCCGCTGATCCGCCCTTCACCGGGCAGTCGCCCACGTGACCAGGTCAGCCGGTTTCTTCGTCCTGGTGGGTCTGGGTGGCCAGGAGTTGGTCGCGGGCTCTGGCGACTCGGGAGCGGATGGTGCCGATCGGGCAGCCGGTGACGTGGGCGGCTTCGGCGTAGGGGAGGCCGAGGACCTGGGTGAGGACCAGGGCTTCGCGGCGTTCCGGGTCGAGGTCGCTCAGCAGCAGGTTGAGCTCGACGATGTTCTCGAAACCCGTGTCCGGCGAGGTCGGCTCGGTGGCCGGGGTGGCGTGGGTGGTGCGCGGGCGGGAGCGCTCGTAGCGGATCTGGTCGACGACCACGCGGCGGGCGATCGTGAGCAGCCAGGTGCGGGCCGAGGAGCGGGCGTTGAACCGGCGGACGTTGCGGAACGCGCGCAGGAACGTCTCCTGCGCGAGGTCGTCGGCGAGGTGCGGCCCGGCCAGGTGCGCGACGAAGCGCCAGACGTCGTGCTGGCTCTCCCGGATGAAGGACTCCATGGCGTGCGGGTCACCGCGACGCGCCTGCAGCGCGAGCTCGGTCAGCCGCGCGTTGGCGTCCTCGGAACGACTCATAACCGGGCAGGCTAGTCGGCCCCGAACGGCTTGCGATCAGCTGATCGACTGAGCGTGATCGTCCCCACCGGCTCCGGGCTGGGCTTTCCCGGTGTCCGGGAAGTTTTCACCGTTCGCCGCTCAGTCGCGGGAACGGGCTCCGTGGGCGAAACCGGCGGAGTCGTGCCCCCGGGCGGGCGCGGTCTGCGCCTCCAGCCCCGGCAGCGACCGGCGCAGGTCGTCGAGCAGCAGGTCGGCCAGGTCGTGGCTGAACCCGTTGCGCACCACGATCCGCAGCACCGCCAGGTCCGTCCGGTCCTCGGGGAACGTGTAAGCCGGAACGAGCCAACCGCTGGTGCGCAGAGCAGTGGAAACGTCGAAAACGGAATAATTCCGGACGTCGTCGCGGAGCGTGAACGCGAAGGCCGGGATGTGGCTGCCGTCGGTGAGCAGCTCGAACGGCCCGAGCGCGGCGATCTCGCGGGCCAGCCGCATCGCCACGTCGCGGCACTCCTGCTGCACCCGCCGGAATCCGTCGAACCCCAGCCGCAGGAAGGTGAAGTACTGCGCGGCCACCTGCGCACCGGGCCGGGAGAAGTTGAGCGCGAAGGTGGGCATCTCGCCGCCGAGGTAGTTGACCCGGAGCACCAGCTCGTCGGGCAACGCCTCGGGCGTGCGCCACACGACCCAGCCGACGCCCGGGTAGACCAACCCGTACTTGTGCCCGGAGGTGTTGATCGAGGCCACCCGCGGCAACCGGAAGTCCCACACCAGGTCCGGGTCCAGGAACGGCGCGATCATCGCCCCGGAGGCGCCGTCGACGTGCACAGGCACGTCCGGGCCGCCGCGCGCGGCCAGCTCGTCGAGCGCGTGGCAGACCTCGGCGACCGGTTCGTAGGAGCCGTCGAAGGTCGAGCCCATGATGGTCACGACGCCGATGGTGTTCTCGTCGACCCGCCGCAGCGCCTCCTCGGCGGAGAGCGTGAAGCGGTCGCCCTCCATCGGCACGTACCGCGGTTCGACCTCGAAGAAGTTCGCGAACTTCTCCCAGCAGATCTGCACGTTGGCGCCGAGCACGATGTTCGGCGTGCCGGTTCCCCGCCAGCGGCGTTTGAGCGCGAGACCGGCGAGCATGCACGCCTCGGACGATCCGGTGGTGGAGCAGCCGACGACGTGGTGCGGGTCGGGCGCGTGCCACAGCCCGGCGAGCATCCGCACGCACCGGTCCTCCAGGGCCGCGGTGCGCGGGTACTCGTCCTTGTCGATCATGTTCTTGTCGAAGCACTCCGACATCAGCCGGGCGGCCTGCGGTTCCATCCAGGTGGACACGAAGGTCGCCAGGTTCAGCCGCGCGTTGCCGTCGAGCATCAGCTCGTCGTGCACGATCTGGTAGGCGACCTCGGGGTCGGTTCCCCGGCTGGGCAGGTCGTAGGTCGGCACGTGCACGGGTTCGCGCGTGAAGATCGGGTTCACCGCGAGTTCGCTGCGGTGCGGGCGAGGCGTGTTGTCCGGATGCGTCAGCGGCACCAGCTCAGGTTGCCCGCGGAAACGGGCCGCGGCAGCGCCGAATTGACCCGATCAGGTGGCGGCGTGGGCGCGGCGCGGGTTGGGCCTGATGGTCATCCTGCGGCGCAGGTGGGCGGGGACCCCGCAGTCGGGCGGTGGGGTCAGCATCGCCAGCGGTGCGTCGGGGGC
>NZ_SMLA01000072.1:0-26217 GCF_004349225.1 Saccharopolyspora karakumensis | reverse complement strand
TGTCGGTGGCGATGGCGGGGAGGGTCCGCCCGGTCCCATTCCGAACCCGGTAGCTAAGCTCCCCAGCGCTGATGGTACTGCACTCGCTAGGGTGTGGGAGAGTAAGACACCGCCGACACAATCCTTATGAGCGGGGCCGGTTGATCCGAGCAGGATCAACCGGCCCCGCTTTTTCGTCGTGGGCTCTCCGGCCGTGGTCCCGGCCGGTCGGAGCGTGTTGACGCGCTGTACGATTTGTAGAAGGCGGTTCGGTCGTGGCTGTTCAGTCCCGCTCGGGGCTTGGATGTCAGCACGGGCGCAGGTGGTCGATCAAGACCCCGCGATGACGGGCGCGCCAAGCCAGGGCTACTACCTTGGTAAGATTTTTTGGCTTTTCTTCTTCAGGAGGTTCGGTGTCCGGTTCCGACGACAAGCGCGGCGGTCCCCGCCGCGGGGCCGGTGCCGGCCGCAGCGGCCAGGGCGGCCGCGGCAACTACGACCGCAAGCCAGGCGGCAACTCGCAGGGTCGCGGCTCGTACGGTGGCCCGCGCCGCGACAACGACGGTGGTCAGCGTCGCTTCAACGACCGGGACAACCGGGGCGGCGAGCGCGGTGGCTACCGCAATGACCGCAACCGCGACGACCGGGGCGGTTTCCGCAACGACCGCAACGATCGCGGTGGTTACCGGGGAGACCGGGACAACCGGGGTCCGCGTGATGATCGCGGAGGATTCCGCAACAACCGCGACCGGTCCAACGACAACGACCGCCGGGGCCCGCGCGACGACCGCAACCGGGATGACCGCGGCGGCGCTCGCCGTGATGACCGTCCGCGCCGTGATGACTTCCGTCGTGATGATCGTCGGGACAACCGGGGCGGCGAGCGCGGTGGCTTCCGCAACGATCGCAACCGCGACGACCGCGGCGGCTTCAACCGCGACGATCGTCCGCGCCGCGATGACCGGGACAACCGCGGAAGCTTCAACCGCGACGACCGTCCCCGTCGTGATGACCGCGGCGGCCGCGATGGTTTCCGGCGCGACGATCGTCGTGATGATCGTCGGGACAACCGGGGTGGGGACTTCCGTCGCGATGACCGCGGCCGGGACAACCGGGGCGGCGAGCGCGGTGGCTTCCGCAACGATCGCAACCGCGACGACCGCGGCGGCTTCAACCGCGATGACCGCCCCCGTCGTGACGACCGGGGCGGTTTCAAGCGTGACGATCGTCCGCGCCGCGATGACCGGGACAACCGCGGAAGCTTCAACCGCGATGACCGTCCGCGCCGCGACGACCGCGGTGGCTTTAAGCGTGACGACCGCCCGCGCCGCGACGACCGGAACCGCGACGACCGCCCGCGCCGCGACGACCGCGGTGGTTTCAAGCGCGATGACCGTCCGCGCCGCGACGACCGCGGTGGCCGGCGCGACGACTTCAAGAAGAAGGACGGCTTCCGCAAGGACGACGGCGGCTTCAAGCGCGACGGAGACCGCAAGCCGGAGCGCAAGGACGACGACGCGCCGAAGCCGGTCGAGCCGGAGCTCCCCGAGAGCGGCGTCGACCCGTCGGAGCTGGACCCGGAGGTCCGCCGCGAGCTGCTGTCGTTGCCGAAGGGGGCTGCCGACAAGGTCGCGCAGCACCTGGTCGCAGCCGGTCAGCTGATCGACGAGGACCCGGAGCGCGCTCTGGCGCACGCCCGCTTCGCGCGGCAGAAGGCCTCCCGGACCCCGTCGGTGCGCGAGGCCAACGGTCTCACCGCCTACCTGACGGGCGAGTGGAACGAGGCGCTGTCCGAGCTGCGCGCTGCGCGGCGGATGGGCGGTGGCCCGGGCCACCTGGCGATCATGGCCGACTGCGAGCGTGCGATGGGACGTCCGGAACGGGCGATCGAGCTGGTGCGCAGCGAGGAGGCGTTGCAGCTCGACAAGGAGGACGAGATCGAGCTGCGGATCGTCGCGGCCGGCGCGCGGCGCGACCTCGACGAGATCGAGGCGTCCGTGGTCAGCCTGCAGATCCCGGAGCTGGACCCGAAGATCCAGGAGCCGTGGAGCGCGCGGCTGTTCTACGCCTACGCCGACAACCTGCTGGCGGCCGGCCGTGAGCGGGACGCCTTCACCTGGTTCGTCCACGCGGCGCACGCCGACGACGAGGAGGAGACCGACGCCCCCGAGCGACTCGAGGAGCTCGCGGTGCAGCTCGGTGGCCCGGAGGTCGTCGAGGAACTGGTCAACGAGGCCGAGGCCGCAGCGGGGATCGACGACGATGACCTCGACGAGGACGACGCTGACGATGACGACCTCGACGAGGGTGAGGACGACGACCTCGGCGAGGACGACGAGAACGACGAGAACGACGACGAGGCGGACGCCGTGAAGGCCGACGAGGACGGCGGCAGTGCCGAGCCCGCGGCCGAAGGAGGATCGCGGACGCAGTGAGCGGCATGCTGCTCGACGATCACGACGTCGTGCTGTTCGACCTGGACGGCACGGTGTACCGGGGCGGGGAGCTGGTTCCCGGCGCGCTGGAAGCGATCCAGCAGGTGCACGGCCGCGGCGTGCCGGTCCGCTACGTCACAAACAACGCCTCCAAGCCCGATCAGGCGGTCGTCGACCACCTGATCGGGCTCGGGCTGAAGGCCGAGCGCAGCGAGGTCAGCACCAGCGCCCAGGCGGGTGCGGCGGTGCTCGCCGAGAAGCTGCCCGCCGGATCCCGGGTGCTGGTCGTCGGTTCCGCGGCGCTGGAGTCCGAAGTGGACCGGCTCGGCCTGGTGCCGGTCACCGAGTTCGCCGACGAGCCGGTCGCGGTCGTGCAGGGCCTGTCCACGGACCTGGGGTACCGCGACTTCGCCGAGGCGTGCCTGGCGATCCGCGACGGCGCGCTGTGGGTGGCGTGCAACGCCGACCGCACGCTGCCCACCGAACGCGGGTTGATGCCCGGAAACGGCGCCTTGGTCGAGCTGCTGCGCGCGGCCACCGACCAGGATCCGCTGGTCGCGGGCAAACCCGAGCGTCCGCTGCTGGACCGCGCGGTGTCGTCGGCCGGAGCCGACCGGCCGCTGATGGTCGGGGATCGGCTGGACACCGACATCGCCGGTGCGGTGAAGGCCGGCATGCCGTCGCTGATGGTGCTCACCGGCGTCAACACGCCCCGGCACCTTCTGGAGGCCGCTCCCGGTGAGCGGCCGGGCAGCGTCGCGGCCGATCTGCGCGGTCTGTTCTCGCCCAAGTCCGAGGTTGCGATCGCCGTGCAACCGTCGTGGTCGGTGACCGTCAGCGACCGGCTCGAACTGGCCTCGCGCGGTGAGGGCGATGAACTCGGTGCGCTGCGCGCGCTGTGCGCGGCGTGGTGGTCGGCGGGTTCCGGCCCGGTGCAGGTGCGGGGCAGCGACGACGCGGCGCGCGCAGCGCTGCGGGCGCTGGACATCGACTGACCTGACGGGACCGTCGCCGATCTGTCGGCTAGCGTGAAGGTGGTGTCGCGCAACGCTCGCGCCCACCGGTGACGAGGGGAGTACCCGCCCATGACCTCTCCGTGGCAGCAGCAGGCGCCCAACCCGGCGATGCTGGCGCGTCAGGCCGACGACGGGCAGTCGGCGATCGACGCGATCTCCGCGGCGATGACCGAGCTCGACGAGGTGCGCGACCAGCCCGTCGCCGAGCACGTGCAGCGCTTCGAGAACGTGCACAGCTCGTTGACCGAGGCGTTGTCGAAGGCCGACCACCTGCAGTCCCAGAACACCCCTCGGAGTTGACGAAGTGCCTCGCAAGGCGCGCCTGGACGCCGAACTGGTTCGGCGTGGGCTGGCCCGATCCCGGGAACACGCTGGAGAACTGGTCGCGGCAGGCCGGGTGAGCGTGCGCGGCATGATCGCGCGCAAGGCAGCGACCGCCGTGGAGATCGACGCACCCGTGCTGGTCACCGACGACGTCGACGACCCGGGCTGGGCTTCGCGCGGTGCTCACAAGCTGGTCGGCGCGCTGGAGGCGTTCGAGCCCGGCGGTCTGTCGGTGGCGGGCAAGCGCTGCCTGGACGCGGGCGCTTCCACCGGCGGGTTCACCGACGTGCTGCTGCGGCGCGAGGCCCGCGAGGTCGTCGCGGTCGACGTCGGCTACGGCCAGCTGGTGTGGAAGTTGCAGACCGATGAGCGGGTGCACATCCACGACCGGACCAACGTGCGGTCGCTGACGCCCGAGGACATCGGCGGCCAGGTGGACCTGGTGGTCGCCGACCTGTCGTTCATCTCGCTGAAGCTCGTGCTGCCGGCGCTGGTCGCCTGCGCCACCGAGACCGCTGATCTCGCCCTCATGGTCAAACCGCAGTTCGAAGTGGGCAAACAACGGCTAGGCTCGGGTGGCGTGGTGCGGGATCCGCAGCTGCGCGCCGAAGCGGTGCTGGAAGTGGTCGACTTCGCCGCCGAGCACGGACTGGGACTGCGCGACGTCGTCGCCAGCCCGCTTCCGGGCCCGTCCGGGAACGTCGAGTTCTTCGTCTGGCTGCGGCCGGGCGCCGAAGCGGACCACGACCGCGCCAGCAGCGTGGTGGCGGACGCGGTCGAGCGCGGACCGCAGACTTCGACCAGGAATTCATCCCGGCAAGGGAGTGGGAGTTGACCCGACGGGTGCTGCTGGTGGTGCACACCGGCAGGGAGCAGAACCTGCGCACAGCGGAGAAGGTCGCCGGTCGTCTGCTCGACGCGGGGATCGAGGTCCGGGCGCTCGCCGGCGAAGCCGATGAGCTGCGGGATTCCGCCTGCGAGGTCGCGAGACCGGACGAGAACCCCGCCGTGGGCACCGAGCTCGTGCTCGTGCTCGGCGGCGACGGCACGCTGCTGCGCGCCGCGGAGCTCGCCAGACCCGCCGGCGTGCCGCTGTTCGGGGTGAACCTGGGCAGGGTCGGTTTCCTGGCCGGTGCCGATTCCGACGCGCTCGACGAGGCGATCGCCGCCGTCGTCGAATCCCGCTACCACGTCGAGGAGCGGATGACCCTGGAGGTCACCGCCACGCTCAACGGTGATCAGGTCGCCTCCACCTGGGCGCTCAACGAGGCCAGCGTGGAGAAGAGCAGCCGGGAGCGGATCCTGGACGTGGTCGTCGAGGTCGACGGCCACCCGGTGTCGGCGTTCGGCTGCGACGGCGTGCTGTGCTCGACCCCGACCGGTTCCACGGCCTACGCGTTCTCCGCGGGCGGCCCGGTGGTGTGGCCCGACGTCCAGGCGCTGCTGGTCGTGCCGAGCAACGCGCACGCGCTGTTCGCGGGCCCGCTGGTGGTGTCGCGCGATTCCCTGGTGGCGATGGAGATCGACCAGCACGGCCACCACGCGGTGTTGTGCTGCGACGGTCAGCGGCAGTTCGACCTGCCGCCCGGGGCTCGCGTGGAGGTCGTCGGCGGTTCGACGCCGATCCGCCTGGTGCGCCTGCACGACACGTCGTTCACCGATCGGCTGGTTCGGAAGTTCGAGCTGCCCGTCCAGGGATGGCGCGGACCTGCCAAGTAGCGACCGCCCGCCGAACAGATCGAACACAGTGTCTAACGATTTCGGTGGCGATCACCGCAGTGGGGCGTTCTCCGGGGCTCGGTGCCGATAGGGTGCTGAGTGTGTTGGCGGAGATGCGTATCCAGGGACTGGGCGTCATCGACGACGCCACGCTCGCACTGCACGCCGGCCTGACCGTGGTCACGGGTGAGACGGGCGCGGGCAAGACGATGGTGGTCACGGGACTCCATCTGCTCAGCGGCGGCAGGGCCGACGCCTCGCGGGTCCGGTCCGGTGCGCAGCGTGCCGTCGTGGAGGGCCGTTTCGCGACCACCCCGGACTCACCGGCGGCGAAGGTCGCCGGCGACGCCGGTGCCGAACCCGACGACGACGGAAGCCTGATCGCGCTGCGCACGGTGACCTCCGACGGGCGTTCGCGGGCGCACCTGGGCGGGCGTTCGGTGCCCAACGGCGTGCTCTCGGAGCTCTCCGAGCAGGTGCTCGCCGTGCACGGGCAGAACGACCAGCTGCGGCTGCTGCGCCCCGGCGAGCAGCGCGCGGTGCTCGACCGCTTCGCCGGTGAACCGGTGCTCCACGTGCTGGCCGACTACCAGCGGGTCCGCGCCGAGTGGGCCGAGGTGGTGGGCGAGCTCACCGAGCGCACCGAGCGCTCCCGCGAGCTGTCCCGCGAAGCCGACCTGCTGCGCCACGGGCTGGCCGAGATCGAAGCCGTCAACCCCGAAGCGGGCGAGGACGTTTCGCTGGTCGACGAGGCGCGGCGACTCGCCGACGTGGACCAGCTGCGGGAGATCGCCGCAGCCGCCCAGCACGCGCTGTCCGGTTCCGCCGACGCCGACCCGGAAGCCCCGGGCGCGATCGGGCTGATCGGGGAGGCCGCCCGCCGGTTGTCCTCCTCGGAGGACCCGGCGCTGCGGGAACTCGAACCGCGCGTGGCCGAGGCCGTCGCGGTGCTCTCCGACGTGGGCGGGGAACTGGGCGCCTACCTGGACAAGCTCGACGCCGACCCGGCCCGCCTGGAGCAGGTGCTGGCCCGTCAGGCCGAGCTCAAGCAGCTCACCAAGAAGTACGCCGCCGACGTCGACGGCGTGCTTGCCTGGGCGGAGGACGCCCGCTCGCGGCTGTCCGGGATGGACACCTCCGAGGAGGCGCTGGCCGCGCTGGCGGCCCGCCGCGACGAGCTCGCGGTGGAACTCGCCGAACACGCCAAGGTGCTCAGCGCGGCCCGCGCCGAAGCGGCCGTGCGCCTGGCCGACGCCGTTTCCGAGGAGCTGTCCGGACTGGCGATGGCGCAAGCCAAGTTGCAGGTCCTGGTGCACGTCAAGGAAGCCGAGGACGGCGACCCGAACGGGATCCCGGTCGACGACCGCAGGCTGCACGCCGGACCGGAGGGAGTCGACGAGGTCGAGCTCCAGCTCATCGCGCACTCCGGTGCGCCCGCGCTGCCGATCCACAAGGGCGCCTCGGGCGGTGAGCTCTCCCGAGTCATGCTGGCGCTGGAGGTCGTGCTCGCCGACGCGGACACCGTGCCCACGCTCGTCTTCGACGAGGTCGACGCCGGTGTCGGCGGCCGTGCGGCGGTGGAGATCGGGCGCCGGCTGGCCCGGCTCGCGCGCACCCACCAGGTCATCGTGGTCACCCACCTCCCGCAGGTCGCGGCGTTCGCCGACCGGCACCTGGTGGTCGACAAGGGTCAGGTCGACGGCGGGCTCACCAAGAGCGACGTGCGGCTGGTCGCCGACGAGCGCCGAGTGGTGGAGCTCGCGCGCATGCTCGCGGGCATGGAGTCGACCGAGACCGGGCGCGCGCACGCCGAAGAGCTGCTCGAGACCGCGAACACGTACAAGCTGACGCAGGAGAAGTTCGGCCGAAAGAGCAAGACCGGCAAGAAGGCTTCCAAGTAGAGCGTTTCACAGCTCTGTGGTCGTCCTGCTTGACGGTGCGGGTAGCGGAACCTCAGACGCCTTCTGGCTCCGGGATCCGAGACTGATGTATGACCAATGCACGGCGCTACGGCTGTCCTCCCCAGAAGACGTCTGAGAACCCGCGGCGGTGCCGGTTGCTCAGGTGGGGCAAAGAGAAAGCGCCTTCGGCGCTTGCCTGACGGGCTACACGGGCTACACGGGCTACCTGCTCCTGAATGATGGGGCTGGTTGGTCCATTGGGCGTTGCGGCATATGGCGCAGTGGTTTCGGCGTGGCGCGGCCACGATCGGTGATTGGTTTGTCACCATCGGCGTATGAAAATCAGCGGACTGCTGACTCGACAGCAGGAGGACCTGCCCGGTCTCGCCGGGGTCGCCAGGGTGGAACGCCGCTCCGGTGATCTGCCGCGCCGGGTCCGCGCCGGTGACATCGCGGTGATCGACCACGCCGACCTGGACCGCCGCAGCGCCGAGGCGCTGGTCGCGGCCGGGGTGATCGGTGTGGTCAACGCCGCCCCGTCGATCTCCGGGCGCTACCCGAACCTCGGTCCCGAGGTGTTGCTCGCCGCCGGGATCGCGCTCGTCGACGGCGTCGGCAGCGACATCCTCAACCAGGTCAAGGACGGCGCGAAGATCCGCCTGTTCGAGGGCGGCGTCTTCGCCGGGGAACGCGAGCTGGGCCGCGGCGTCGAGCAGGACGCCAACTCGATCGCCGACCAGCTCATCGAGGCCAAGGCCGGGATGGCCACGCAGCTGGAAGCGTTCTCCGCCAACACCATCGAGTTCCTGCGCACCGAGCGCACCCTGATCCTCGACGGCATCGGCGTTCCCGAGCTGACCGGCTCCATGGAGGGCCGGCAGGTGCTGGTGGTCGCGCCCGGGTACGGCCACGCCGACGACCTGCGCGCCCTCAAGCGCTACGTCCGCGAGTACAAGCCGGTGCTGATCGGCGTCGAAGGCGGTGCCGACTCCCTGCAGCGCGCCGGTTACAAGCCCGACGTCATCGTCGGCGCCCCGGACACCGTCAGCACCGACACGCTGCGCAGCGGTGCCGAGCTGGTCATCCCCGCGCACCTGGACGGGCACGCGCCCGGCCTGGAGCGCATCCAGGACCTCGGCGTCGGCGCGA
Source organism: Saccharopolyspora karakumensis (assembly GCF_004349225.1). Taxonomy (NCBI): domain Bacteria; kingdom Bacillati; phylum Actinomycetota; class Actinomycetes; order Pseudonocardiales; family Pseudonocardiaceae; genus Saccharopolyspora; species Saccharopolyspora karakumensis. The sequence goes on along the minus strand of NZ_SMLA01000072.1, from coordinate 17,694 downwards.
TGACCTTCCCCGCCTCCGGCAACCCGGAGGACCTCGCGCTGCTGCTGGCCGACGCGCACCAGGCGAGCCTGGTGGTGACCGTGGGGTTCCAGGCCACGCTCAGCGAGTTCCTCGACCGCGGCCGCTCGGGTTCGAACCCGTCGACGTTCCTGACCCGGCTGCGGCTGGGCAGCAAGGTCATCGACGGCCCGGCCGTCGCCGCGCTGCAGCGCAACCGCACACCGATGTCGGCCGTGGTGCTGCTGGTGCTGGCGGTGCTGCTGGTCGTCGCCGTGGCGCTGCTGGTGTCCGGGCTCGGCGCCGCCGCCATGAGCCAGATGGCCGACACCGCCGGTGTCGTGTCGGCCTACTTCAAGGGGCTGTTCTCGTGATCACGCTGCGCTACCACATCGTCTCGATCGCCGCGGTCTTCCTCGCGCTGGCCGTGGGCGTGGTGCTGGGCACCAGCTCGGTCAGCGAAGGCCTGCTGACGGCAGTCAGCGGCGAGAAGCAGGAGCTGCGCGCTCAGGTCGACGAGCTCGGAGCCGAGCGCGCCCAGCTCAAGGCCCAGGCCGACGCCGCCGACCGGTTCGACACGACCATCGCGCCGATGGCCGTGCGGGGGCAGCTCTCCGGCCGCAGCGTGGTGGTGATCAGCTCCGCTGACACCGACGACGGCCACCGCGCCGCGATGACCGAGCTGCTGCGCGACTCCGGCGCCGACATCACCGGTGAGGTTCGCCTCGGCGAGGCGCTCACCGACCCGGACCGCACCGACCAGCTGCGCGGTGTCGTCACCCAGCTGCTGCCCGCCGGGGTCCAGCTGCCCACGGCAGCGGACCCTGGCACCCTCGCCGGCGGTCTGATCGGACCGTTGACGCTGGTCAACCCGCAGACCGGGCAGCCGCAGGCGGCCGATGACGCCCGCGCGGCGGCCCTGTCCGGCCTGGCCGGTGGCGGCTACGCGACGGCGTCGGAGGGGCTGCGTCCCGCGCAGCTGGCGGTGGTGCTCACCGGCGGTCGCATGGAGGGCGACAACGCGGCGGACCGCGCGACGGCTCTGGCGCGCTTCGCCACCCAGGTCGACCGCTCCGGGCAGGGCGCGGTCCTGGCCGGTACGGCGGGCTCCGCCGACGGGCGCGGTGCGGTCGGCGTGGCGCGCGTCGACCCGGCGATGTCGTCGAGCCTGTCCACGGTGGACAACGCGGAGACCGGTGCCGGTCGCGTGGCGGTCGTCATGGCCGCCCGCGAGCAGGCGGACCGGCAGGCCGGGCACTACGGTGTGGCCAGCAGCGCGCAGGGACCCGTGCCGGGCACCCGCGGCGCTTCGTGACCCGCGGGTTCGCCCCTGGTCGTGCGCGGTTCACCGAGACGTCACGGTTGACCGGCCGGTAGGCCGCCGGATGGCGGTTGACCCGGCCGGTTCGCCATTTCCAGATAGGGCGGGTCTCGGTGCGGGCCCCGACGGTCGTGCGTTAGGCTGGAATTCCGTGGGAGCGACGGATCCAGCCGTCCTGCCAGCGCAGACATCCAGCCAGGCGACGGCTTGACCACGGGGAGCTTTTGTTGGTGCCGCAAGCACGCACGATCAAGCATGTTTTCGTAACGGGGGGCGTTGCCTCGTCGTTGGGGAAGGGGCTCACGGCGTCCAGCCTGGGCGAACTGCTCACCTCCCGCGGTCTGCGGGTGACCATGCAGAAGCTCGACCCCTACCTGAACGTCGATCCGGGAACGATGAACCCCTTCCAGCACGGTGAGGTGTTCGTCACCGAGGACGGCGCCGAGACCGACCTGGACATCGGTCACTACGAGCGGTTCTTGGACCGCGACCTGACCCGCAACGCCAACGTCACCACCGGCCAGGTGTACTCCGCGGTCATCGCCAAGGAGCGCCGCGGCGAGTACCTGGGTGACACGGTGCAGGTCATCCCGCACATCACCGACCAGATCAAGGCCCGCATCCGGGCCATGGCCGAGCCCGACGAGAACGGCGTCACACCTGACGTGGTGATCACCGAGGTCGGTGGCACCGTCGGCGACATCGAGTCGCTGCCGTTCCTGGAGGCCTGCCGCCAGGTCCGCCACGACGTGGGCCGGGACAACTGCTTCTTCCTGCACGTCTCGCTGGTGCCGTACCTGGCGCCGTCGGGCGAGCTCAAGACCAAGCCCACCCAGCACTCGGTGGCTGCGCTGCGCAACATCGGCATCCAGCCCGACGCGCTGGTCTGCCGCGCCGACCGCGAGCTGCCCTCCGACCTCAAGCGCAAGATCGCGCTGATGTGCGACGTCGACACCGACGGCGTGGTGGCCTGCCCGGACGCGCCGTCGATCTACGACATCCCGAAGGTGCTGCACAGCGAGGGCCTGGACGCCTACATGGTGCGCAGGCTCGGGCTGCCGTTCCGCGACGTCGACTGGTCGGTGTGGGGCGACCTGCTGGACCGGGTGCACAACCCGTCCGAGCGGGTGCGCATCGCGCTGGTCGGCAAGTACGTCGACCTGCCCGACGCCTACCTGTCGGTGACCGAAGCCCTGCGCGCGGGCGGGTTCGCCCACCACGCCAAGGTGGAGATCTCCTGGGTCGGTTCGGACACCTGCGAGACCGACTCCGGTGCGGCGCAGGCCCTGGCCGGCGTGGACGGCGTGCTGATCCCGGGCGGGTTCGGCGTGCGCGGCATCGAGGGCAAGCTCGGCGCCATCCGCTACGCGCGCACCAACAACATCCCTGTCCTCGGGTTGTGCCTGGGCCTGCAGTGCATGGTGATCGAGACGGCCCGGTCGCTGGGCGGTCTGGACCGCGCGAACTCCACCGAGTTCGAGGAGCCCTGCCAGCACCCGGTGATCAGCACCATGGCCGACCAGCACGACGTGATCTCGGGCGACCGGGACATGGGCGGCACGATGCGGCTGGGTTCCTACCCGGCGAAGCTGGGCGAGGGCTCGATCGTCGCCGAGGCCTACGGCACCACCGAGGTCCACGAGCGGCACCGGCACCGCTACGAGGTCAACAACTCCTACCGGGACCGGCTGAGCAAGGCCGGAGTGGTCTTCTCCGGCACCTCGCCCGACGACCGCCTGGTCGAGTTCGTCGAGCTGGACCGCGAGATCCACCCGTTCTTCGTGGGCACCCAGGCGCACCCGGAGCTCAAGAGCCGTCCGACCCGCCCGCACCCGCTGTTCGCGGCGTTCGTGAAGGCGGCCATCGACTACCAGGCGGCCGAGCGGCTTCCGGTGGAGCTGGAGACGGCCGCTCCGGAACCGGAGTCCGAACCGGCTGGAGCCTGATTCATCGCAGGTGAGCGGCCCGCACGACCGGTGACGGTGGTGCGGGCCGCTTCATCGGTGGGCGATCGGCTCTAGGGTGGTGCTCGTGGAGACCACGGGTAGCGGTGTCGCGCGCACCAACGGAGAGCACGAGTTCACCACGCTGGCCAGCGAAGACGTCTACGTCGGGCGGATCCTGGCGCTGCGGGCGGACGAAGTGGGCATGCCCGGCGGCGGTCAGGCCCGCAGAGAGGTCGTCGAGCACTACGGCGCCGTGGCCATCGCCGCGATCGACGAGCAGGACCGGGTCGTCCTGGTCCACCAGTACCGCTATCCGATCGGCCGCAGGCTGTGGGAACTTCCCGCCGGGCTGCTCGACGTCGCCGGTGAGCCGCCGGTGCGCACCGCGCAGCGCGAGCTCGCCGAGGAGGCGGGATTGGCCGCCGAGAACTGGTCGGTGCTGGTCGACGTGGCCACCTCGCCGGGCTTCACCGACGAGGTGGTGCGCGTGTTCCTGGCCACCGGCCTGTCGGAGGTGACCCGTCCCGACGCCGTGGGCGACGAGGAGGCGGACCTGGTCATCGAGCGGTTCCCGCTGGCGGAAGCGGTGCGGATGGCGTTCGCGGGGGAGATCGTGAACGGTCCGGCGGTGGCCGGTCTGCTGGCCGCCCAGGCGGCCAGCGGCGGTGTCGCGCAGACCCGCCCAGCCGACGCCGAGTGGATCGACCGTCCGCTGCGATTCGCGGCCCGGTGAAGGGTTTCGAGTCGCTGCCGCCGGGATTGCGCACCGCCGTCGGCGAATACCTCGACCACCTCGCGGTCGAGCGCGGAACCGCGCGCAGCACGCTGGACTCCTACGCCCGCGACCTGCGCAGGTACGCGGAGTTCCTGGTGGCTCGAGGCGTTTCCGGGCTCGACGAGGTGCGCACCGAGCACCTGGCGGAGTTCCTGGCGCAGCTGCGCGAAGGCGTCGAAGGCCGACCGCCGCTGGCGTCGTCCTCGGCGGCGCGTGCGCTGGTGGCCGCGCGCGGCCTGCACCGGTTCGCCCACGCCGAAGGCAGGATCGCCGTCGACGTGGCGCGCGAGGTCGCCCCGCCGAGCCCGCCGAAGCGGCTGCCCAAGGCGCTGTCGGTCGACGACGTGGGACGGTTGCTGGAGCACGCCGGCGGAGACGATCCGCGCGGGCTGCGGGACCGGGCGCTGCTGGAACTGCTGTACTCGACCGGAGCGCGCATCTCCGAAGCGGTCGGCCTCGACGTCGACGACATCGATCGCACCGACCGCACCGTTCTGCTGGACGGGAAGGGCGGCAGGCAGCGGTTCGTGCCGATCGGGCGTCCCGCGCTGGCGATGCTGGAGGCGTACCTGGTGCGGGCGCGGCCGGTGCTGGTGGCGCGCGGGCGCGGCAGTTCGGCGGTGTTCCTGAATTCGCGCGGCACCGGACTTTCCCGCCAGAGCGCGTGGAACGCGTTGAAAACAGCTGCGCAACGCGCGGGAATCGCGGAAACGGTTTCGCCGCACGTGCTGCGCCATTCCTTCGCCACGCACCTGGTCGAAGGAGGGGCGGACGTGCGCGTGGTGCAGGAGCTGCTGGGGCACGCGTCGGTGACGACGACGCAGGTGTACACGCTGGTCACGGTCAACACGCTTCGGGAGGTCTACGCCACGGCACATCCGCGCGCACACCTTTCGGGGTGAGATCACCGCTTGCGCATGCGCGTGATCAACGAAAGCGGTAGATCTTCATCACACGCACATCACGAACTTCCGCCGACCCAATTACCGACACGACGGCGAGGCACGTTGCCGCAGGTCGTTTGAGCGACTTAGGCTGCGATCGATCGCCACCGGTACCGAAGGAGTCAGATCGCCATGTCGTTGCCGCATCCTTCCGCCGCCCGGCGGCCTCGGGGCGCGGTCGACCTGAGCATCGCCCCCGAGACCACAGGTCCTGCGGCCAACGCCGATCAGAACCAGGACGCCCGCGGTCTCGGTCCGACCGGCCGGCCGCTCCGGCACATCCCCGAACCCCCGCTGCTGGACGAGCACGGTCCCGCGTCGGTGCTGGCCATGTGCAACCAGAAGGGCGGCGTCGGCAAGACCACTTCGACGATCAACCTCGGTGCCGCGCTCGCTGAACACGGGCGCCGGGTGCTGCTGGTGGACTTCGACCCGCAGGGCGCGCTCTCGGTCGGTCTCGGCGTTCAGCCGCACCAGCTCGAGCAGACGATCTACAACGTCATCATGGAGCGCGGGGTCACCGTCGAGGACGTGGTGCGCCGCACCACCGTCGAGGGCATGGACCTGCTGCCCAGCAACATCGACCTCTCCGCCGCCGAGGTGCAGCTGGTCACCGAGGTCGGCCGCGAGCAGACGCTGCACCGCGTGCTGCGGCAGTCGATCGAGGAGTACGACTACATCCTGGTGGACTGCCAGCCCTCGCTCGGCTTGCTGACGGTGAACGCGCTGGCCGCTGCCGACGGCGTCATCATCCCCCTGGAGTGCGAGTTCTTCAGCCTGCGCGGGGTGGCGCTGCTGATCGACACCATCGAGAAGGTGCGCGAGCGGCTCAACCCCAAGCTGGAGATCAGCGGCATCCTGGCGACGATGTTCGACCCGCGCACGCTGCACTCCCGCGAGGTCATGCAGCGCGTGGTGGAAGCCTTCGGCGACGTCGTCTACGACTCGGTGATCAACCGGACGGTGCGGTTCCCGGAGACCACGGTCGCCGGTGAGCCGATCACCAGGTGGGCGCCGCGTTCCGCCGGTGCCCAGGCGTACCGGGCGCTGGCCCGCGAGGTGATCGCTCGATGACGCGTCGGGTCGCCCTGCCCGGAGCCGCGGAACTGTTCCGTACTACTGTTCCTCGGACGGATCGGAGCTCCGCGCCGCAGGAGGACCCGAAGCCGGCCGCCCCGGTCAAGGAGCAGGGGCGGGCACGGTCGGCGGGCTCCGGTCGGCGCAAGCACGATTCGAAGATCACCGTGTACGTGTCCGACGAGGAGTTGCTGGGTTTGGAGCAGGCTCGGCTCGCGTTGCGGGCGGACCACGGCATCGCCGTGGACCGCGGTCGCGTCGTGCGCGAGGCGATCGCGGTGCTGCTGGCCGACTTCACCGAGCACGGTGCGGACTCGGTGCTGGTCAGGCACCTGCGGGAGTCCGGCGAGTGACCGATGCCCCACAACCCGGCGCCGAACTCGCACCGTCCGACGCCGGGATCGATGCAGCACAACAGGATTCCTCGTTAGCGGAGCCCGAAGCGAAGTCGGGCGACGGGAAGTTCACCGTTCGGCTGGAGAACTTCGAAGGTCCCTTCGACCTGCTGCTCCAACTGATCTCCGCGCACGAGCTCGACGTCACCGAGGTGGCGCTGCACAAGGTCACCGACGAGTTCATCGCCTACACCCGCACGCTCGGTGAGCACTGGGACCTGGACGAGACCACCGAGTTCCTGGTGGTCGCCGCCACGCTGCTGGACCTCAAGGCCGCCCGGCTGCTGCCCGCCGCCGACGTCGAGGACGAGGCCGACCTCGCGCTGCTGGAAGCCCGCGACCTGCTGTTCGCGCGGTTGCTGCAGTACCGCGCCTACAAGCAGGTCGCCGCGCTGTTCGCCGAGCTGGAAGCCGGTGCGCTGCGCCGCTACCCGCGCTCGGTGTCGGTGGAGGAGCGCTACGAGAACCTGCTGCCGGAGGTGGTGATCGGCGTCGACCCGCAGCGGTTCGCCGAGATCGCCGCCTCGGTGTTCCGGCCGAAACCGCCGCCGACGGTGTCGCTGGACCACATCCACCAGCACGGGGTGTCGGTGCGCGAGCACGCCGCTCTGCTGCGGGTGCGGCTGGCGGAGAAGGGCACGTTGACCTTCACCGACCTGGTGTCGGACTGCGGGCACACCGTCGAGGTGGTGGCCAGGTTCCTGGCGCTGCTGGAGCTCTACCGGGAGAAGGTGCTGCAGTTCGAGCAGGACAGCCCGCTCGGCGAGCTGCAGGTGACCTGGATCGGCGGCAGCATCGCCCAGGCGCAGGCCGAGGCCGAGGCGCAGCGAGCCCAGAAGGAAGAAGAGGAGTACGGCTGATGGCCGCCGAAGCGGAACCCGAAGTCGACGCGCAGCCGGACGAGGTGACGGATCCGGAGGGGGCCGAGGAAGCTCCCGCCGAGCCCGGTCCGGAGGCCGCGGCCGATGAGGCGGTGGAGACGCCCGGGGCTCCCGACCTCACGGCCGATTCCGAGCTGGACGCCGCTCTGGAGGCGTTGCTGCTGGTCGTGGACGTGCCTGCGGGCGACGAGCTGCTCGCGGAGACGCTGGAGCAGCCGGTGGCCCGGGTCCGCTCCGCGCTGCGGAGGCTGTCCGAGGCCTACGCGGAGACCGAGCGCGGCATCGACCTGCGCTACGTCGGCGACGGCTGGCGCTTCTACTCGCGCGAGAAGTACGCGCCCTACGTCGAGCGCTATCTGCTCGACGGGCAGCGGACCAAGCTGACCCGCGCTGCGCTGGAGACCCTCGCGGTGATCGCCTACCGGCAGCCGGTGACGCGCTCCCGCGTCGCGGCGGTACGGGGTGTGAACGTGGACGGCGTCATCCGTACCCTTGTGGGGCGCGGTCTGATTAGCGAGGCCGGCACCGACCCGGAGACGGGCGGCATCCTGTACTGCACGACCGAGCTGTTCCTGGAACGGCTGGGGCTGTCGTCGCTCAAGGACCTGCCGCCGCTCGCACCCCTGTTGCCCGAAGTGGATTCGATCGATGACGTCTGAACGCCGTTCCCCGTCCAGTGCTGCGAAGGACCCCAACGAAGAGGGGGTGCGCCTGCAGAAGGTGCTGTCGCAGGCGGGTGTCGCGTCTCGGCGGGCTGCCGAGGAGATGATCGTCGAGGGCCGCATCGAGGTCAACGGCGAGGTCGTCATGGAGCTGGGCCGCCGCGTCGACCCGGAGACCGCGGTGATCCACGTCGACGGCAGCCGGGTGATGACCAACACCAACCTCACGCACCTGCTGCTGAACAAGCCGGCCGGGATCCTGTGCACCATGTCCGACGACAAGGGACGTCCGTGCATCGGTGACTACCTGCGGGAGCGCCAGGGCAAGCTGTTCCACGTGGGGCGCCTGGACCAGGACACCGAGGGCTTGCTGCTGATCACCAACGACGGTGAGCTCGCCAACCGGCTGATGCACCCGTCGTACAAGGTGCGCAAGACCTACATGGCCGAGGTGCTGGGGCCCATCCCGAAGGACCTGGGGCAGCGGCTGCGCGAGGGCGTGGAGCTGGAGGACGGCCCGGTGAAGGTGGACCGCTTCAAGCTGGTCGACCAGAACCAGAACCGCGCGCTGGTGGAGATCGTGCTGCACGAGGGCCGCAAGCGCATCGTGCGCCGGCTGCTCAAGCACGTCGGGCACCCGGTGCAGCGCCTGGTGCGCACCCGCATCGGCGACGTGCAGCTGACCACCGAGCGCCAGGGAGCGATCCGCCCGCTCAACGGCCAGGAGGTCGCGTCCCTCTACAAGATCGTCGACATGTGAGCTTCAGCTGAGAACAATCCGCGGCCGGGACTCCCGGCCGCGGATTGTTCGTTCTGGGCGGTGCACCGCTCACACGGTCTGGGGCTTGCGCATCAGGACCGCGCGGGCGAGGGGCTCGACGACGCGGGCCGCGACCGGGCCGATGATGGCCATGAGCAGGACGTAGGCGGTGGCCAGGGCCGCGAGTTCGCCGTCGACCGCGCCGGAGGACACCGCGAGGCCCGCGATGACGATCGAGAACTCGCCGCGCGCCACCAGGGCCGCGCCCGCGCGCAGCCGGCCCATCCGGGCCACGCCCTGCATGCGGGCCGCGATCCAGCCGGTGAGGACCTTCGTGGCGCAGGTCAGCGCGGCCAGGCCCAGCGCGATCGGCAGCACCGGCGGGATCTGCACGGGATCGGTGTTGAGGCCGAAGACGACGAAGAACACCGCGGCGAACAGGTCGCGCAGCGGCTCCAGCATGCGTGTCGCGTTCTGCGCGGTGGACCCGGAGATCGCGATGCCGAGCAGGAACGAGCCGACCGCGGCCGAGACCTGCAGCTCGGAGGCCAGCCCGGCGACCAGCAGCGCGGCACCGAGCAGCCGCAGCAGGAAGACCTCGGGGTCGGGGCTGTCCACGATCGCGGAGACGTACTTGCCGAAGCGCAGCGCGATCAGCAGCACCACGGTGATCACCAGCAGCGAGATGCCGACCGCGGTCAGACCGCCGACGAAGCTCACCCCGGCCAGCAGCGCGGTGAGGATCGGCAGGTAGACGGCCATCGCGAGGTCTTCGAAGACCAGGATGGACAGGATCACCGGCGTCTCGCGGTTGCCGAGCCTGCCCAGATCGCCGAGGACCTTGGCCACGATGCCCGACGAGGAGATGTAGGTGACGCCGGCCATCGCCAGCGCTCCGACCGGGCCCCAGCCCAGCATCAGCGCCACGATCGCTCCGGGAGCGGCGTTGAGCACGATGTCGATCAGCCCGGCCACCCAGGAGCGGCGCAGTCCGGTGACCAGTTCGCCCGCGGAGTACTCCAGCCCCAATAACAGCAGCAGGAGCACCACGCCGATCTCGGAGGCGATGTGGGTGAACGGCTGGATGCCGTGCAGCGGGATGAGTCCGCCGGTGCCGAACGCGACTCCACCGAGCAGGTACAGCGGGATCGGCGATATGCCGATCTTCCACGCGAGTCTCCCGAGGATGCCGAGACCGAAGAACACCGCTCCCAGCTCGATAAGGGAGATCGCCGTGTCGTGCACCGTGTTTCCTCTCGCGTGTTCCCTGCGTATGGAGTTGTGACGGTCGGTCGGCGTCGACCTCCGCTGGCCGTGCTCTGCCGGCTCAGCCCTGGGTGAGGATCTCGCCGGCCGCCCGCAGCCCCTCGGTCGTGCCCACCACGACCACCAGGTCACCGGCGGCGAAGACGAAGTCCGGCCGCGGCGACGGGTGGACGACGCCTTCCCGCACCACCGCGACGATCGACACCGAGGTGCGGGTGCGCATCTCGGTGTCGCCCAGCTCGCGGCCGGCGTAGGGCGAACCGGAGGGGACCGGCAGCTGCCAGGTGGTCACCCCGGCGACCTCCCGCTGCTGCTCGGCGAGCTTCGACACCAGCTGAGGTGCCCCCAGCAGACCGGCCAGCGTGCTGGTCTCGGTGCTGGACAGCTCGACCGAGGCGGCGACCTTGTCCGGGTCCTCGTGGTCGGAGACGATCAGCTCGAAACGCCCGTCCCGATAGGTGATCACCCCGACGCGGTGACCAGATCCAGTGGTGAAGTCCTGGCGCGTGCCGAGCCCCGGCAGCGGAGTCACAGTTACGTCCACTCTTGCAACCCTAAAGGGCTTCGCGCGTATTCCTTGATCCGCCCGGAGGAGTCCCGGTCTCGGCCCGGTTCCGATCCCGAACCGGACGCGATTGGGATTCACCGGTGGCGGCCAGGCAGAATGGTTGGTTGGTTCCGGCGATCCGCCGGGAAGGATTGACGTGAACGGGGAGGAACGGCGACGTGGCGCAGGCCAGGCTTCGTGGAGTAGTGGCTCTCGACGGACCGTCGGGTACCGGCAAGTCCACGGTGTCGAAGAAGTTGGCGGCGGCTCTCGGCGCGACCTACCTCGACACCGGTGCCATGTACCGGGCGGTGACGCTCGCCGTGCTGCGCGCGGGGATCGACCCCACCGAAGCCGCGGCCGTGACCCGGGTGGCCCGCGCCGCCGAGCTGGGCATGGGAACCGACCCGCTGGCGCCTGCCGTGCGGCTCGACGGTGCGGACGCGGAACCGGAGATCCGCGGCCCCGAGGTCACCGCCGCCGTCTCGGCGGTCTCCGCGGTGCCCGAGGTCCGCCGGCTGCTGGTGGCGATGCAGCGCGAGCTGATCGCCAGCGCGATCGATGATCCGGGCGGCATCGTCGTCGAAGGCCGCGACATCGGCACGGTCGTCGTCCCGGACGCGGGCCTGAAGGTGTACCTGACGGCCTCCTCGGACGCGCGTGCCGCGCGCCGGACCGCGCAGGACGCCTCCGACGGCCGCGAGAGCGACCTGCGCAGCACCCACGCCGACGTTCAGCGCCGCGACGCGCTGGACTCCGGCCGCGCGGTGGCGCCGCTGCGCCAGGCCGAGGACGCCGTCGAGGTCGACACCACCGACCTCGACATCGCCGGGGTGCTCGAACAGCTCACCAAGCTCGTGGAGTCGCGCGGGCTGCTGGGAGGTGCGGCATGAGCGCGGAACTTCCCGAGGGCGCCTCGGCCGGCCTGCACCGCGTGGCCCGGTGGATCTCGCGCTGGCCGTTGCGGCTGCCGTTCCGCGTGAAGGTGCGCGGGCGTGAGCGGATCCCGACCAGCGGTCCGGTGGTGCTGGTGGCCAACCACAGCTCGCTGCTGGACGGCCCGCTGCTGCTGGGAATGGTGCCGCGCCCGATGGTGTTCCTGATCAAGCAGGAGATGTTCAGCGGAGCGCTGGGCTGGTTCCTGACCCGCATCGGGCAGATCGGCGTCCGGCGCGGTGAACCCGATCGAACCCCGCTGCTGACCGCGGTCCGCGTGCTCAAGGGCGGCGGCGTGGTCGGGGTGTTCCCCGAGGGCACGCGTGGTTCCGGGGAGATCGACAACGCCCAGCACGGGGCGGCGTGGCTCGCGCGCGCCTCGGGGGCGCAGATCCTGCCGGTGGCGTGCCGGGGCACCCGACGTCCCGAAGGCTCGGGCCGTAGGCTGTTACCCAGGATCGACGTGTTGTTCGGGGAGCCGATTTCCCCGGCGGGCGGCAAGGGCCGCGCCGGGCTGGTGGCGGCCACCGAGACCGTCCGCAACGAACTGGTCGCGCTGATCGCCGAGTTGGATCGGCAGGTCGCCGACCGGACCACTGACGATGTGAGAGGTAAACGAGCGTGACCGACGAGTCGCTGGAGGACCTGGACGGCACGTGGTCCGACGAGTCCGAATGGGCGGAATTCGACGAGGCCGCCGCGCAGGGCGACGAGGCGCCGCCGAAGCCGCAGCCGGTCCTGGCCGTGGTCGGGCGCCCCAACGTGGGCAAGTCCACCCTGGTCAACCGCCTGCTGGGGCGTCGTGAGGCCGTCGTGCAGGACACCCCGGGCGTGACCCGGGACCGCGTCGCCTACGACGCGCTGTGGAGCGGACGCCGCTTCACCGTCGTCGACACCGGTGGTTGGGAGCCCGACGCCAAGGGGCTGCAGAGCGCGGTCGCGGACCAGGCCGAGATGGCCATGCACACCGCTGATGCGATCGTGCTGGTCGTCGACGCCAAGGTCGGCGCCACCGCCACCGAGGAAGCCGTGGCCCGCGTGCTGCGCCGCTCGAAGCGGCCGGTGATCGTGGTGGCCAACAAGGTCGACGACGAGCGCGGCGTGTCCGACGTGCACTCGCTGTGGTCGCTGGGCCTGGGCGAGCCGATGCCGGTCAGCGGTCTGCACGGGCGAGGCTCGGGCGACCTGCTGGACCGGGTGCTGGAGGCGCTGCCGGAAACCCCGCGCGAGGTCTTCGGCACCACCGGCGGGCCCCGCCGCGTCGCGCTGGTCGGCAAGCCCAACGTCGGCAAGTCCAGCCTGCTCAACAAGCTCACCGGCGAGGACCGCTCGGTGGTGCACGACGTCGCCGGCACCACCGTGGACCCGGTCGACTCGCTGGTCGAGCTCGACGGCCAGGTGTGGCGCTTCGTCGACACCGCCGGTCTGCGCAAGCGCGTCAAGACCGCCAGCGGCACCGAGTACTACGCGTCGCTGCGCACCAAGGCCGCCATCGAGGCCGCCGAGGTCGCGATCGTGCTGGTCGACGGTTCGGAGCCGATCAGCGAGCAGGACCTGCGGGTGATCACGATGGTGGTCGAGGCGGGACGCGCGCTGGTGCTGGCCTACAACAAGTGGGACAAGGTCGACGACGACCGCCGCAACCAGCTGGAGAAGGAGATCGACCGCGAGCTGGTGCGGGTGCGCTGGGCGGAGCGGGTCAACGTCTCGGCGCTGACCGGTCGCTCGGTGGCCAAGCTGGCGCCGCAGCTGCGCACCGCGCTGGACTCCTGGGACACCCGGGTCTCCACCGGTCGCCTCAACGGCTGGCTCAACGAGCTGGTCGCATCCAACCCGCCGCCCGCCCGCAGCGGTCGTCAGCCGAAGATCCTCTTCGCCACGCAGGCGCAGACCCGGCCGCCGACGATCGTGCTGTTCACCACCGGTTTCCTGGAAGCCGGCTACCGGCGTTTCCTGGAGCGCAAGTTCCGCGAGACCTTCGGATTCGTCGGCAGCCCGGTGCGCATTTCCGTTCGGGTCCGCGAGCGCAAGGCCAAGGGGAAGCGCTGAGCCGGCCACCTGCGGGTGGTGCGTGCGCTGAGGACATCCGCTCCCGTTAGTCTGCTGGCGACCCTCGGGAACGGCGGAGGTGAACCGAGAGGTGGCGGCAACCGACGGCAGCGGGCCGATCCGGGTCGTGCTGGCCGACGACGAGCCGATGCTGCGACGCGGGCTCAAGGTCATGCTCGAGAGCAGCGGCACCATCGAGGTGGTGTCCGAGGCCGGTGACGGTCACGGACTGCTCTCCGAGGTGCGCGCGCACCGGCCGCACGTCGCCCTGATCGACGTCCAGATGCCGGGCAAGGACGGGCTCACCGCGCTGCGCGAGGTGGTGCGGTTGCCCGAGCCACCCGTGTCCGCCGTGCTGACCACGTTCGACCTCGACGGCTACGTGGCCGACGCGCTGCGCTTCGGCGCTCAGGGGTTCCTGCTCAAGGACGCCGAACCGGAGGTGCTGGTGCGCGCGGTGCAGGACCTGGCCGCGGGCGGTGCCGTGCTGGACCCGCGGATCACCGCGCGACTGCTGCCCCGGCTGCGCGCCACCAGTGACAACGCCCGCGAGCTCGACCTGGTCAAGGCGCTGTCCGCGCGGGAGCGGCAGGTGCTGCAACTGCTCGCCGGCGGCCGTTCCAACGCCGACATCGGTTCCCGGCTCGGACTGACCGAGGCGACGGTGAAGAGCTACGTCTCCACCGTCCTGTCCAAGCTCGGCGCGCAGAACCGGGTGCAGGCCGCGCTGATCGCGCAGCGGGTCGCCGGCGTCGGCGGTGCGCGGTGAACGGCGTGAACTGGCGGTTCTGGGGCCTGGAGGTCCTGGCGGTCGGCTTACCGGTCGCCGCCGTCATCGCCACCCCGGACCCGATGGGCTACAAGGTCCTGTCCGGGCTGGCGGCGGGCCTGCTGCTGCCGTTGCGGCACCGGTGGCCCCGGCTGACCGTGCTGCTGTGCCTGCCCGCGATGGCCGGAGGCCTGGGCTGGGCGGCGATCCTGGTGGCGATGTTCCGCCTCGGCCGGGTGCGCCCGAAGCCGTTCGAACTGGCCGGGTGGGTGCTGCTGACCTGCGTGGTCGCCGTCGCGCCCGTGCTGATCACGCAGTCGCTCTCACCGGGCTCGATCCTGCTGACCCTGGCGTTCGTGGTGCTGTCGGCGGGCGCGCCCGCCGTGCTGGGCCTGCTGGTGGCGTTGCGCGAGCAGCTCGCCGAGAGCCTGCAGCGGCTCGCCGACGCCGGTGAAGTGGTCGCGCAGGCCAAGGCCGAGATGGCCAAGTCCGAGGAACGCGCCCGAATCGCCCGGGAGATCCACGACGCCGTCGGCCACCACGTCACGCTGATCGCCGTCGAGTCCGCCGCGCTCGGTGCCAGCAGCGACGAACCGTCCGTGCGCGAGGCGGCCACGCGGGTGCGCGGGTTGGCCAAGCAGGCGCTGGACGAGATGCGCACGACCCTCGGGCTCAGCTCGACCACCGCCGAGGCCGAGGCCAGGACGATCACCGACCTCGTGGGCCAGGCGCGGGCCTCCGGTGTGGACGTGGAGCTGACCGGCGAGCTGGCTCACCACGAGGTTCCGGGCGCGGTCGAGCGGGCGGCCTACCGGGTCGTGCAGGAAGCGCTGACCAACGCCTCCAAGCACGCGCCCGGCGCGGGGGTCCGGGTGGACCTGAGCAACCGGGCCGACGCGCTGCGCATCGTGGTCACCAACGACGCCCCGGGCGGTGAGCCGATCACCGAGCTCGCCGGCGGTGCCGGGCTGGAGGGCCTGTCCGAGCGGATCCGCATGGCCGGCGGCGAGCTGGACGCGGGCCCGTCCGAGGACGGCGGTTTCCAGCTCGTCGCGCTGCTCCCGCAGGACTCCTAGCGCGCCAACGACGTGCGCAGGAAGTCGACCTGCATGAGCAGCAGGTTCTCGCTGGTCGTCTCGTCGGTGGGCATGTGGCTCACGCCCGCCAGCGGGAGCACCGAGTGCGGCCGGGCGGCGGCGGTCAGCGCCGCCGACAGGCGCAGGCCGTGGGCCAGGACCACGTTGTCGTCCACCGTGCCGTGCACGATCAGCATCGGGCGTTCCAGCTTCGCGGCGTCGCGCAGCAGCGAATTGGCCTCGTAGACCTCGGGCGAGGTGTTCGGGTCGCCCAGGTAGCGCTCGGTGTAGTGGGTGTCGTAGAGCCGCCAGTCCACGACGCCCGCTCCGACGATCGCGGCGTGGAAGACGTCCGGGCGGCGCAGCACGGCCACTCCGGCGAGGTAGCCGCCGAAGGACCAGCCGCGGATCGCCACCCGGGCGAGGTCGAGCTCGGGGTGTTCGGCAGCGGCGGCGTGCAGCGCGTCGACCTGGTCCTGCAGCGGCGGACCTGCCAGGTCGCCGGCGATGGCCCGGTCCCAGTCGGGCCCGCGCCCGGTCATCCCGCGGCCGTCGGTGATCAGCACCGCGAAACCCTGGTCGGCGAACCACTGGGAAGTCAGGTAGCCCTGCTGGCGGGCCAGCACCCGCTGGGCGTGCGGGCCGCCGTAGGGGTCCAGCAGCACCGGCAGCGGTCCGTCCGCCGCGGTGTACCCGCTGGGCAGCAGCAGGGCGCTGCGCAGCTCGCGCTCGCCGAGCCGCAGCAGCCGGACGTTGAGGTCGAGGCCGTGGGCCTCGGCGTGGTTGTCGATCTCGGCGATCGTCCGCTCACCGCGCCGCACCACCACGCCGGTCCGCGGCCGGTCCAGGTCGCTGGTGGCCACGACCAGCACGTCGCCTCCCCGGGTGCCGGTGTGCACGCCGAAACCGCTGGTCAGGCGCTCGTGGCCGGTCGCGGTGACGCGGTAGAGGTGCACCTCGGCCGGATCGTTCTCGGATCCGGAGACCAGCACGTCCTCGGTCCCGATGTCGACGATGCCGCGCACCTGCAGCGGAGCCGCGGTCCACGGTCGGTCGCCGACGACCAGGCGGTAGGCGCCCTCCGCGGCGTCGATGCGCACGAGCTCACCGCCCGGTGTCCACGACGGCCAGCCCGGCTTGATGTCGATCCACTGCGGGTCGGTGTCCCGGTGGATCTCGGTGGTGGTGCCGGCCTCGGTGTCGACCGCGAGCAGCAGCTGGGTGCGCTGGTCTCGGGTCTGCACCGCGATCAGCGGGCTGCCGTGCCGCGACCAGTGCGCCGTGACCAGGTACGGGTAGGTGCTCCGGTCCCACTCGACGGCGACGCGCTGCCCGTCCAGCCCGATCGCGGCGAGCGCGACCTCGGCGTTGGCGGTGCCCGCGGCCGGGTAGCGGGTGGCGACGGGAACGCGGTCGGGGTGGGCGGGATCGCCCAGGTACCAGTGCCGGACCGGGGTTTCGTCGACGCGCGCGACCAGCAGTTCCTCGCCGCTGGGCGCCCACCAGTAGCCGCGGTGGCGGTCCATCTCCTCGGCCGCGATGAACTCGGCGGCACCCCAGGTGACGTTGTCGCCGTCCGGTTCGGCCAGGGCGCGGTCGCCGGAGCCGTCGGCGGCGATCACGCGGAGCTGACCGGCGGAGAGGTAGGCGATGTGGCCCCCGTCGGGGGAGGGCCGCGGGTCGGCGACCGGCTGCTGGACCGGGAGCTCGCGGGCCTCGCCGGTGGCGACCTCGGCGATGAACAGGCGCCCGGACAAGGTGAACACGACCTGCTCGCCGTCGCGGTCGGTGCTGTAGCCGGTGATGCCGGTCGCCCGTTCCCGCGCGCGTTCCCGCCGGGCCTGCTCTTCGGCGGTCACCTGGTCCTCGGCCTGCAGCTTCGCCGGGTCCACCAGCAACCGCTCGGTTCCGGTGGCGGTGTCCAGCGCCCACAGCGCCGTGGTGCGGTCGGTGCCGCTGGGGGAGCGCAGGAACAGGACGCGCGCGCCGTCGCCGACGACGGTGAAGTTGCGTGGCGCACCGAGGCTGAACCCCTGCGTGCGCGCGCTCCGGCGAGGAAACGATGCGGACGACATGCGAACCAGCCTGCCATCACGCACACCCCGATGCCGCACCAGGTCTGCCGGTCATCCCCACCGGTGCGTCCTCCGAGCGTCCGGAGGCGGGGGCTCCACCACCGGGCTCCGACACCGCATCTCCCACGACCGGTCCGCCGGGACGGATTTCCGTTGAAATCCGGGTCCCGGGTGAGGATCTGACGCTGGGGTGGGGGATTCGTCGGTGTGTTGGGAGG
>NZ_SMLA01000071.1:0-27129 GCF_004349225.1 Saccharopolyspora karakumensis | reverse complement strand
GGGCGGGATCGATCGCCTCGTCCACGGGCAGCTGGCCCATCATGCGCGTCGTCGGCGGTCCCGGATCCGGCTGCTGCTGTTGCGCTTCCGAGGGGACCACGGGCTGGAACCACGGTCGAGCAAGATCGTCTTGAATAGTCATCCGTATCGACTCTGCGTCAGCAAACGGCCAATGTCACCGGATCGGGGACTTCCGTTCCGGCGGAGCAGACCCTACCGGTCACGGACCGGTAAAGCACACCCCCGTGTTCCCTAACCCACCCGCACCCGTCGATCACTCACCCGCAGCGGCACTCGTCGCCGGCCATGACCGCCTGCCTGAGCTGGCCGAACTCCGCGGCCAGCGTCCCGGCGCTCCAATGCGCGTTCAGGCCACTGGGATTGGGCAACACCCACACACCCGCATCGCCGATCGTCCGGTCCTGCGCACCGAAGGTGGCGCGCTTGGCACCGAACGCCGCCCGATATGCCGTGATCCCCACGACCGCCACCCACCGAGGCCGGTAGCGCCGCACCTTCGCGGTCAACGCCTCCGCCCCGGCCTGCAACTCCTCATCGGAGAGCTCCGCGGCCTTCGCGCTGGCACGAGCCACCAGGTTGGTGATGCCCAAACCCAGACCCAGCAGCTCCGACTGCTCCTGCGGAGCCAGCTCGCGCGGCGTGAAACCGCTGGCGTGCAGCACCGGCCAGAACCGGTTGCCCGGACGAGCGAAGTGGTACCCCGTGGCACCCGACCACAACCCCGGGTTGATCCCGCAGAACAGCACCTTGAGATCCGGCGCCAGCACATCGTCGATCGTGACGCCGCTCGCGGCCTCCAGCTCCTGCGTACTCGGCCGGTCACCCGACAACTCGCACCTCCGCAACGCGACCCCGGTCCATCATCGGACCCTAACCACATCGCCCGGAGCCGCCGAACCCAGCGCCCCCGCACGCGCTCGCAGCGGGCAGATGCGATCATGGCCGCCCGCGCAGATCGTGCAGCGCGGACGGCCACGGGGTGGTCTCAGTCGGTGCCCGACTCCATCGCCGCGCGATCCAACGCCTGCGACTCGGACTCCTCAGCGCCCACCGAGGCGATCGCCTCCGCGCCGCCGGCCTGCAACGATCCCACCAGCTCGGTCTGGGCCTTGCCGACCAGCCCCAGCTGCGCGTAACCCTCCAGCTTGGCCCGCGAATCGGCGATGTCGAGGTTGCGCATCGTCAACTGGCCGATGCGGTCGGTCGGGCCGAACGCGGCGTCCTCGGTGCGCTCCATCGACAGCTTGTCCGGGTGGTAGGAGAACGCCGGGCCGCGGGTGTCGAGGATCGAGTAGTCCTCGCCCCGGCGCAGCCGCAGCGTCACCTCACCGGTGATCGCCGAACCCACCCAGCGCTGCAACGACTCCCGCAGCATCAGCGCCTGTGGATCGAACCAGCGACCCTCGTACATCAACCGGCCCAGCTTGCGGCCCTCGTTGTGGTAGCTGGCCACCGTGTCCTCGTTGTGGATGGCGTTGACCAGCCGCTCGTAGGCGGTGAACAGCAGCGCCATGCCCGGCGCCTCGTAGATGCCGCGGCTCTTGGCCTCGATGATGCGGTTCTCGATCTGGTCGCTCATGCCCAGCCCGTGCCGGCCACCGATCGCGTTGGCCTCGTGCACCAGGTCGACCGGCGAGGAGAACTCCTTGCCGTTGATGGCCACCGGGCGGCCTTGCACGAAGGAGACCGTGACGTCCTCCGGCGCGATGACCACCGACTCGTCCCAGAACCGCACACCCATGATCGGGTCCACGATCTCGATGCCGGTGTCGAGGTGCTCCAGCGACTTGGCCTCGTGAGTGGCGCCCCAGATGTTGGCGTCGGTGGAGTAGGCCTTCTCCGCCGAGTCGCGGTAGGGCAGGCCGTGCTCGACCAGCCACTCCGACATCTCCTGCCGGCCACCCAGCTGCTGCACGAAGTCCTCGTCCAGCCACGGCTTGTAGATGCGCAGCCGCGGGTTGGCCATCAGGCCGTAGCGGTAGAACCGCTCGATGTCGTTGCCCTTGAACGTCGACCCGTCACCCCAGATCTGCACGTCGTCGGCGAGCATCGCGCGCACCAGCAGCGTCGCGGTCACCGCACGGCCCAGCGGGGTGGTGTTGAAGTAGGTGCGCCCACCGGAGCGGATGTGGAACGCTCCGCACGACAGCGCGGTGAGCCCCTCCTCGACCAGCGGCTCGCGGCAGTCGACCATGCGCGCGATCTCGGCGCCGTAGTCCTTGGCCCGGCCCGGGATCGAAGCGATGTCGGACTCGTCGTATTGCCCGATGTCGGCGGTGTAGGCGCACGGAACGGCACCCTTGTCGCGCATCCAGGCCACGGCGACGGAGGTGTCGAGACCCCCGGAGAAGGCGATGCCGACCCGCTGGCCGACCGGCAGTGACGTCAGAACCTTGGACATGCGGAAAGTTTATGCGACCGACTGTATGGTTATCCACCCGGGTCGCCCATCGGTGTGCAACCTCACCTGGCGTACAGGACGAGCGCGCGCGGCGAAGAGGGGCGACGCGCTCTGCGCGCCCCTCCAGCTGCTCCGATCCCGCTGCTGCCGGCGGGAAGCGGGTGATCGGGGAGTGTCCACGAGCCCCCTTCGCCGAGGTGGTGGTCGCCGCGACTGCGGCCGTGGTCGCAAGCGCGGCGATCACCACCCCCTCAGCTCCGGGCGCTGACGTGTGAGCGGTGCTGGGCTCTCCAGGTCGGGCGCCTTGACGCGGTCGGGGGCGAAGACGCGCCGGATCATGGGTTCGAAGAACTCCAGCGGTTGGGTGGGGTAGTCGGGGTCGAAGGAGTTCTGGTCGTAGTTGGCGCAGAAGTCCACGCAGTCCTGGTACCACGGGTGATCGGCCCAGCGGTCGCGGGCGTGCGGGTCAGCGCCGACGTGGTGGAACCAGTAGATCCCCTGGAACACCCCGTGGTGCTTGAGGACCCAGTAGTTGCGTTCCGAGACGTAGGGACGCACGACAGCGGCTGCCACCTCGGAGTGGTTGGCCGGGGCGAGCAGGTCACCGATGTCGTGAACGAGTGCGCACACGACCGTCTCCTCGTCCTCACCGGCCTCGTGGGCTCGCGTCGCGGCCTGAAGGCTGTGTTCGAGGCGGGTGACCTGGTAGCCGGAGTGATCGTCCATGGCTTGCAGCCAACTCAGGATCCGGTCGGGAAACCGGGCGAGTTCGGCGTCCTCGTACCGGGCGAGGAGCTGGTAGTCCTGGGCCGTTCCGTCGGTCATCGACGTGAAGCCGACGGCCGGCGCCTGGTCGCCGATCTTCTCCTGGCCGGTCACGAGGCCTCCCGGGTTTCGTCGGGCTGCTGGGCGGGCACGGGCTTGTGCTCGCCGCGGAGCACACGGCGACGCGCGAGCAAGTCGTCGAACTCCATGTAGACGTCCTGGAGGTGGCGTGCACCGCTGGCCGGGTCGTAGGGCAGTCGGCCGTGGAGCACGCGATGGGAGTGCACGGTGATCAGGTCGCCGTCTTCGGACTTGAAGGTGGCCCTGTGGCGGCCGGAGTCGATGATGCCGCCGAGGTGGCGATAAGCGTCGTAGAACGGTTCGACCTGGTCGAAGGGGATCGACAGCGGCTGGGCGAGCTGGTTGGAGAAGCGGAAGACCTTGACGTTGCCGTCGGTGTCGAGCTGGATCATCGGGTTCTCGGCCCAGGTGTCCTCGACCTCGCTGAACAGCTGGTAGGGCACCGGAACCCGGCACAGGATCTCGAAGTGGGCGGCCGCCTGAGCGCGCAGCTCAGCCAGCGCGGCCCAGCCGTCGACGAGGGTCGACTCGCCGCCGGCGGCCTGGTTGGTGAGCACGTGCAGCAGCTGGACGGACGGGGGCCAGTTGTAGCTGGGCAGGTCGGTGTGCGGCTTGAGCTCTCCAGGTGTGTGAGCGACGTTGTAGCCGGTGGGGTCGTGGTGGACGTTGTGGACGCGCTCGAAGGCGACCTCCCGGACGTGGCCGAGCGTCTCGGCGAACCGTTCGACCTCGCGATCGGCCGAGGGGACACCGGTGACGATCGCCGCGCCGTGCTCGATGACGGCGTCGAGATAGGACAGTTGGCCCTCGGTGGTGTTGACGACATCGGCGTGAGCGAACCGGGGTAGGTCGATCCCGGTCTCGTCCCACAAGGTCACGGCGTGCCGGCGAGCGGTCCGAGGCGTCTCGGAGTAGTCGTGCCGACGCAGCCACTCCGGCGAGTACCGAGACCGCTGTCCGTCGTTCCAGAGCACCTCCAATCCCTCGAGCGGGTCGAACGCCGCCTCGGTCGGAGCGATCGCGGTGGCGATGGAGGGAGTGAAGAGCTTGCGCTCGCTGGACTGGAAGATCCGGTCGGCGGCCGCCCAGCTGTTGTCGCGCAGCCACACGTAGTGGAAGTGGCGTTCCCGGCCATCCAGAACGAGCGACAGATTGCGGTGGCCGAGCCTGAGAGTTCCCTCCGGTTCGACGTCCGCGGCGACGTGCGGAGGCGGAGCGCTGTGCGGGTCGGTGTCCTCGATCATCGGCGGTGGTCTCCTTCGATCGGTGGTGCACCACCAGCCTCGCCGCCAACGAGCCCCCAATCAAACAACGCGTACCGGCGCTGAGATGCCAAAGGAATGAGTCTGACCGGGGTTTGAGGGGTACCCTCGCCCGGTGCGCGCCCCTCTCCCTCCGCTTCCCTGCGTTCAGGCGTTCGAGGCCGCTGCCCGGGTGGAGAGCTTCGTCGCCGCCGCTGAGGAACTGCACCTGTCGCCCGCCACGGTCAGTCAACGCATCCGCACGTTGGAGACTCACCTCGGGGTGCGCCTGTTCGAACGTCGCGCCCGCAGCGTTGAGCTCACCGAACTCGGCCGGGCCTACCTGCCTGCGGTGCGCGAGAGCCTGGCGGACCTCGCCGCGGCAACCAACGGGTTGTTCGGCGCTGTGCGACGCGAACAGCTCACCGTGCGCACCCAGGTGTCCTACGCGACCACGTGGTTGGCGCCTCGGATTCACGAGTTCCAGGAGGCGCATCCCGGAATCGAACTGCGTCTCGTCTGCGCCGTGTGGTCGGAGGCGCTGACTCCCGGCGAGGTCGACATCGACATCCACCAAGGACGCGGCCCGTGGTCCGGGGTCCACAGCGAACTGCTCCACCACGACAACGCCGTGGTCATCCACGGCCCCGCCCACCTCGCCCGCTACGGGCCGGTAACCTCCGTCACCGACCTCGCCGCCCGCCCCAGGGTTCAGGTCCTGGGATTCGACGACGTGTGGCAGCGCATCCTGCCCGACAACATCGCGCCCCCTGAGCGCATCACCGTGGACACCAGCGTCACCGCGGTCGAGATCGCCGCCGCCGGCGATGCCTGCGCTGTGGTCCCCGAGCGCTTCGCGCGCACCGCCGTGGCCACCGGCCGCGTCAGCCTTGCCCTCGATCGATCGTGGCCCATGCGCCAAGCCCACTACCTGATACGGCCCCTCGACGCCGCCCCTCACGCGGCACCGGCACGCGCGTTCCTGCGCTGGCTCAGCGACCTCGAGCAGCGCAGCACTCCACTGGCGAAGGCCGCGGAATAGGACCGAACCGCCTCATGCCTACGATCTCCGCGGCGGAACGCCTCGTGCCGGGCAACGCCCGGATGCGTTCGCCCGCACCGGAAAACCGCCGTGACACGGATGCTTCTGGAGTTGCTGGTGGCAGAGTTCACCAGTCCTGGAGCTGACCCCGGCGCGGGGATTGGGCACAATCAGAGGTGAATCGGATCCGGACGAGGCGCACCGTACCTGGCCATGCAAAGACGGTGCAGGCGCGTGAGGAGCGCGCACCGTCATGGCGTGGATCGTTCTCATCATCTCCGGCATGTTCGAAGCCGTCTGGGCGCTCGCCCTCGGCAAATCCGAAGGGTTCAGCCGACTCGCACCGTCGCTGGTGTTCGTCGTCGCGCTCGCGATCAGCATGGGCGGGCTGGCGATCGCGATGCGCACGCTGCCCGTGGGCACCTCCTACGCGGTGTGGGTGGCCATCGGGGCGGTGCTCACCGTCGGCTACTCGATGGCCACCGGCGACGAATCGATCTCACCGGTCAAGATCGCGCTGCTGCTCGGCCTGATCAGCTGCGTGGTCGGCCTCAAGCTCGCCCACTGACCTCATCCCGGGGTGTGCCGTCCCAGCGCCACGAGACCGGCCTGGGACGGCCCGGCAGGTCCGCGCGGCCGGTGCACCACAGCAGCACCGCCCACGGATCGGTGGAGGTCGGGGCTTCGGGGAAGAGCCGGTCGAGCACGCGGGTGCACAGCTCGGCCGGCGGGTTCCAGTCCAGGTCGAGGCCGTCGGCGACGTCGTGGACGTGAACGAGGGTTTCCGCGATGCCCATCGCCGCGAAGCCTTCGGGATCGGAGTTGCCGTACACGTGGTAGGAGCGCACCTGCGGTGATGCCGTGCGCACCATCGCCACCAGCAGCGCGCCCGTGGCCTCCAGCGTCAGCAGCAGACCGGACGGCCCGGCCTCGGGGTCGGCGTGCACGGCGTTCCACGGCCCGCCCTGCCGGTGCGGTTGCCACACGAACGGCACGAGACGGTCCAACGCGGGTGCGGCGGGGCCGAGCTGCACGGCGTAGGAGAACAGGTCGTCGCTGAGGTGCTCCACCGTTTCCCAGCGGTCCCACTCCAGCGTTCCGGCCCGAGACCGCCACGCCTCGGCGGGCACCTCCCGCAGCAGCGTCACGGCCAGCCGCACGGCGAGAGCGAGGTCATCGGCGGTCACCACTGATCGAGACATGCCCGGAAACTACCGCCACCAGGCTGGATCCCACCTCCGATTTTCCGGAGTCCGCCGCCGGCTTCCCGGTCAGGCGAGCACGAAGGTCTGCAGGTCCCGCCCCACCACGACCTGCCCGTCGTAGCCCTGCTGCGCCCAGTTCTTCCAAGCGTTCTCGTCGATCGGGTTCTGCGCGAGATCCGAGATGTGCGACAGGACGAGTCTGCGCGCGTTGGCGGCCTGGGCGACGTGGCCGGTCTCCTGCACTTCGACGTGCGACTGGAGCATGTGGTCCAGCACGGCGGGCGGGATGTCGGCGCCCTGCACGCCGATCGCCTCGTGCACCAGGATGTCGGTGTCCTTGGCCAGCTCGATCAGGTTGGGCGTCTTGGCCGTGTCCCCGGAGAAGGTCACCGACCCGTGCTCGGTGTCGAAGCGGAACGCGAAGGCGGGAAACACCGGCCCGTGCGGGACCAGCGTGGCGGTGACGCGAACCCGCTCGTCCCGCATCACCTCGAACGGAGGCATCGGCGGCGCGGTGTTGCGGAAGTTCGCGCCGACCTCCGGCACCTCGATCTCGTGCACCTTCGACAACGTCCGGACGTCCCGGATGTTCATGTCGCGCAGGAAGATGTTGTCGCTGTAGGAGTAGGCGGCGTGCAAGCGTTCGGTCATCTCGCGCGTGCCCGGGGTCGGCGCTTCGGGATGGACCGTCGGTGCTCGGCCACCGCCGAACTTGGGAGGCAGCCCGCCGGCCGGGCCGGGACCGTAGACGTCGATCGGCCCGGGGAGGTTGTCGCCTCTGGGGTTGGGGATGTGCCCGGCGAGCAGGAAGAAGTTGTAGTAGTCGGCGAGGTGATCGGCGTGCAGGTGGGTGAGGAAGAGGGAGTTGAGGTTCCGGAACTGCAAACCCGCGCGCAGGTACTGCGTCGTGGCGGCACGTCCGCAGTCGACGACGTAGACGTGCCCGTCGACGACCAAGGCCGAAGAGATACCCGCGCGGTCGGCCACCACCGGCGGTCCGGCCTGCGTTCCGAGCAGGGCCAACCCGAGCTTGGCGTCACCGATCGCCTGGTCAGGGCCCGTCGCCGCCGCGTCGCGGACCTCGCCCGGTGAAGTGCACGCGGACAACCCGACCAGTGCCGCTGCGCTCCCGAGTCCACCGAGGACCGATCGGCGGTTGATCGCACCGTGGCCTTCGTCGGAGGTGGTCAACCCGGTCGAGGAATCACACAGGGAGCACACGTCGGTTGCCCTTCGTTGAATTTTCTGCGGATTTTCGCAGCGGAATGGGCAGTGATCGTGACATGAACCACGCATCCGAGTGAAATACAGGCTGCTTATCAATTGCTGCGCGCGGTGTCTCAATGCTCACTCGGCCAGAACCCGCGGCCGGAAAAGCTCTTCGCGATGAGGAGCTGACTTCTTCGCAGCGGAAGTTCCGCGCGCGCCTTCCAAGCCGAGCGGCGTGTGAGTTCCCCACGGCAGCCGGGCGGGTCGGGCCGGGGCCGTGGTGCCGTCGTCGCTCTCGCTGATGCGCGCGCCCGCGGGGCCAAGCGGGACGGGGAGTCGGTGGCGAAGCGGAATGATCGTTGATCGCCTTGGGGGCTGAATCCCGGCGGGGTCGTGATCGCGTCGACGAGCTGGATTTTGCCGGCTCCGGGCTTGAGGAACATCGGAACGGAAACTGGCGCTAAGCCCGCGTCCGGGTGGGACCTGCACGAGTTCCGGCACTCGGCGCTGACCCACCTCGGCGAGCAGGGCGCGTCACTGCTGCTGTTGATGGCGAAGTCCCGGCACAAGAAGCCGGAGAACCTCCGCCGCTACTTCAAGCCGTCGGCCGAGGCGATCGCCGAGGTAACCAGCCTGCTCGCCCCCGGCAGCAGCCGCCGGTGATGACTGTCATAATCTGCATGGCGATGGTAAAAATCGACGTTGTGTAGAGTTTAAGATGAGGGAGTAATCCAGCTCCTTTCGAGTCGTCTCTGGAGGAGCAATGCAGAAGCAGAAGTGGCTCATCACCGGCGTCAGTACGGGCCTCGGGCGCGCCCTCGCCCAAAGCGCCTTGGCCGCCGGGCACACCGTCGTCGGGACGGTCCGCACGGAGGAGGACCTGCGGGCCTTCGAAGGGCTTGAGCCCGGCTACGCTCACGGCCGCATCCTGGATGTGACCGACGGCGACGCCGTATCGAATGTGGTCGCGGAGGTGGAGCAGAGCGTCGGCCCGTTGGATGTCGTGGTCGCCAACGCCGGCTACGGGCTGGAGGGCACCTTCGAAGAAACCCCGCTGGCCGACGTGCGGCGGCAGTTCGAGGTCAACGTATTCGGGACAGTGGCCACCCTGCAGGCAGCCCTACCCCACATGCGCCAGCGCCGCCGCGGACACCTGATGGCCGTCACCTCAATGGGTGGGCTCATGGCCGTGCCCGGCATGTCCGCCTACTGCGGCAGCAAGTTCGCCCTGGAAGGCATCCTTGAGGCAATGGGCAAGGAGGTCGCACAGTTCGGGATCCACGTGACGGCGATCGAGCCCGGTTCCTTCCGCACCGACTGGGCCGGACGGTCCATGACACGCGCCGCGCAGTCCATCGACGACTACGACGAGCTGTTCACCCCCATCCGTGAGGCACGGCAAAAGGCGAGCGGCAACCAGCTGGGCAATCCGGCCAAGGCCGGGGACGCCGTCGTGCACATCACCTCGGTCGACCAGCCGCCGGCTCACCTCGTCCTGGGCTCGGACGCGCTGCGACTGGTCACTGCCGCGCGCACGGCCGTCGACGAGGACATCCGCGCCTGGGAGACGCTCTCCCGGACGACCGACTTCGCGGAGGGCACTCAGCTCTGATGCCCGGCCACCACCCCGCGCGGAGCAGGCGCACGACCGAACGCAAGGGCGATGTCCGGGAACGGGCCATTCTGGACACCTGCGAAACCCTGCTGGAGCACAAGGGCTACGACGCCATGACCGTCGGCGACATCGCCCAGGGCGCCGGCATCACACGCGGCGCCCTGTACTTCTACTTCGGCTCCAAGCAAGAAGTGGTCACGGCACTCGTGGCCCGCACCGTCGAGCATCTGTGGGAGCGGTCCCGGGCCACCGCGGAGAACGACGAGCCGCGCCGGGCCATCGCGGTAGCCATGCAGCGCACGGTCGAACTGTGGAACGAGCACGGCCTGGTCATGCGCACGGCGATCGACCTGTCGTTGACCGTGCCGGAGATCGGCGAGCTGTGGAGCCATACAGCTGACTTGTTCATCGCGGCCATCACCGCTGTCCTGGAACGAGCCGGCGTTCAGGCCGGCACCGAACCAGAACAAGCGTCAGCGATGGCACGCGTCCTGTGCTGGATGATCGAACGGACCTTCTACCACGCCTCACAAGAGTCCCGCGAGAAGTTGCAGAAGGCATCCGCGACCTGCGAACACATCTGGCTGACCAGCGCAGGCCTGACCACCTGAGACATCTGGCGCAGACGGTGAGGCGTGGAACCGGAAGCTGTAGCGGCCGAGTGCACCCGCAAGGTCGGGCCGCACCCAGGCTCGGCGCCGAAGGGCTGGCACCGCCACCCGTCGAGCCGCCGCATCCGCCAAGCAGTACGTCGGCAGGGTGACGCAGTACGGACCAGTGTGTCCCCGGAACCCATCCGGGGACACACTGGTGTGGTCAGGCGATCTCCTCCTCGTCCGGCTCGGACGGATTGCGCAGCGGGCGCATTCCGCCGGCCAGTTCTGGGGTGAGGAAGGAGTAGCGGCCGAGCATGTTGATGTGGTGGCGCACGAACGGTGAGAGCCGAGCGGCGTTTTCGTCGCGTACTTCGTAGCCCCGGCGTGGAGTTCGGTGATGGCGGCGTTGAGGTAGCGGCTGGTGAACAGCACGATCGCGTTGAGCACGAGGCCCAGGGCGCCGAGCTGGTCTTCCATGCCTTCGTAGTAGCGCTGGCGGAGTTCGCCGCGTTGTCCGTGGAAGATCCGCCGCGCGAGGGCGTGGCGGCCTTCCTGGAGGTTGGCCTGGGCTTTGATGTCGCGGCGGTAGCTGATGTCGTCGACTAGCCGCAGCACGTGCAGGGTCTTCTCGATGCGCCCATAGTGGGCGATGGCTTCGCCGAGCGGGGTGGGGTGGCCGTCGCGGGACAGCATCCGGATCACGCCGTGCGCGCGGACGGCCCGGTGTGGATGGATGCGGTGACCCGCAGGATGTCCTCCCAGTTTCGCCGCACCCGCTCCAGGTCGACCCGACCGCGGGCCGCGGTGGTGAAGGGCCCGTAGTCGGCGCGGGTGTCGATGCGCCACAGCTTCTGATCGGGCAGGTCGGCCAGCTTGTTCAACCAGGTCGCGCCCCGCCGTTGTCCCCAGAAGTGCGGGCTATGGCGGGCGTTGAGGGTCTGCACTGGCACGACGAACCGCATCCCGCCGACGCTGGCCACGTGCCCACCGCCCCAGACCTGGGCGAGTCCGATGCAGGCCTGGTGCTCTATCAGCGCGGTGTTGGCGGCTTTGAGGGTGTCATTCGCAGGTAGGTGGCGTCGACGTGGGCGAGCCGGTCGCGGGTCAGCACGGGGACGCTGGGCTTGATGACCGGGGTCCAGCCGATGTTGCACGCTTCGCTCACCAGCAGGGCGGCGATCGAGATGTGCAGGTCGGCCAGGCGGGCTTCGCCTTGGCCGACTCCCGCTCCGCGCGGGCCAGCAGCTTCGAGGCAATCAGGACGTCCAGCAGGTCCAGGGCGTCATCGACCGCCGGGGTCTGCAGGTAGGTCACCGTGGCCAGCAGTGTCGCCGCCCGGCGGGCATCGCCGTGGCGGCGCAGCAAGCTGGCCTTGCCCTGCACCCCGTACCGGGACAACTCAGCCAACCGGCGCGGCGGCACCAACTCGGTGTCGACCTCGGCGAACCCCAGCCCGAGGATCTCCGACGCCCGCTGAAGAGCGTCGACCATCGCCGGACCCGACACCCGCACCGGCGGCCGCCGAAGCCGGTCCAAATGCGAGTTCCGGCGCCCCTCATGCACTTCCAGCAGCCCGTCCAACGCCGTGCGCTGCTCGTCGTCGAGCAGATCGTGCAGCGTCTCCCACAGCCGCCGGTTCGCCGCCTCCCGCCGGGTGGCGACCAGCCGCACCAGCCGGGTCACGCCCGGCAGCAGCACACTGCGCTCCCGCAGCCACGCCATCGCGGCGTCGAACAGCGCCTTCGGCCCGTCCCCGGTGGTCCAGGCGCGGGCCTCGATCCACTCGCCCAGCTCGGTCTCCACCGCCGAGAACTCGCGCCTGGCGCAGCTCCCAGACGTGCTCGAAAACGGGTCTTCTCCCGCTCGCCGTAGGACTTCACGCACGAGGAGTCCGTGATCCCGAGCTGCTCGGCGAGGTAGTCCACCACCTCCGCCGGCACGTCCAGCGGGTCGTCGAGGAACGCGCCGACGTTGCGCACCGTCACGAGCGGCAGCGCGAAACCGAGCTTGTTGTGCTCGCGCCGCTTGGCCTCCACCAGGCCACGGTCGACGTCGTCGAGGAAGAAGAACCGCTGCAACTCGGCCCGCGACACCAGCTCGGGCAACCGGCCGCAGGCCGCGGCCTGCTCATCGGACAGGAACTCAACTGGCAACTGACTGGCCTTTCAGATCTGCATCCGCTCACTGCGGCGGAACCGCAGCGAAGCTTCAGCAAAACGATCAAGGCCGTCAACCAGCAATCGGGCATCGAAGGCTTAGCGCCAGTTTCCGTTCCGATGTTCCTCAGACTCCGGCTCCGTTCACGCCGGCGAGAAACGTCACTGATGAATCCAGTTTCCTCCGTCGTCGACGGGCGGGTGCGAGACCTCCGGCAGCGGGGGACGGTGTCCGTCCCAGGTCCAGACGCGAGTGGCGATCACAGCGCCGGTGGCTCCGACTCGACTCCGAGCGTTGCCGCATGAAGCGTGCCCGAACGCTGCGGGACGTGGCCCGGCAGTTCCCGCACGGTTTCGTCCGCCCATCAACCTATTCCGTTACTAACGTTATGCCACAAACTAAACGTAACGCGAACCAGGGGAACGGGCAGAGGAGCGGCGCGCATAATCGCGCTTATGTGCGGTAGGGTCGGGTTGTGGAGATCGAGATGGGGCGCGGGCCGGATGCGGTGGGGACGCGGGCGCAAACGGAACTCCTCGCGTCGGCCACGCGCACGGGACACACCCTGGCCGCGCTGATCGCCTCCTGGCTGGGGTCGTTCTCCGAGTCCGCCGACACCCGAGGGGCCTATTCGCGGGACCTGCGCGAGTACCTCGACTGGTGCACCCGGCGCGCACTGGACCCGCTGGGCGTGCGGCTGCCCGAGGTGCAGATGTACGGCGCGGAACTGGCGGCCACCACCAATCCGCGCACGGGGCGCCCGCCGGCGGCCTCCACGCGCGCCCGCAAGCTCGCCGCGGTCTCCAGCTTCTACACCTACCTCGTGCGCGCCGGGGCGATCGACGCCAACCCGGCCCGCGACGCCGCCCGGCCGCGCTACGACCGCAGGCACTCGCCGACCGCCAGCGTCTCGGCGGAGCAGGCGAGCGCGATGCTGGCCGGCAGTCGCGACTACCGCCATCGCACCCTCGGGGCGCAGGCCTCAGCGCTGGTGATGGCCTTGCTGATCGACCTGGGCGTGCGGGTGTCGGAGCTGTGCGACGCCGACCTGTCCGATCTCGGCCAGCGGGAGGGGATGCG
The DNA here is from genome assembly GCF_004349225.1 of Saccharopolyspora karakumensis. Lineage (NCBI taxonomy): Bacteria > Bacillati > Actinomycetota > Actinomycetes > Pseudonocardiales > Pseudonocardiaceae > Saccharopolyspora > Saccharopolyspora karakumensis. Next base: position 13,716 of record NZ_SMLA01000071.1, on the reverse strand, counting down.
GGTGCTCACGGTGCGGATGAAGGGCGGCAAGGTGCGCACCCGCCCGATCCCGCACGCGCTGCACGGGGTGCTGGACGCCTACCTGGAGCAGCGTCCAAACGCCGACACCGACGCGCTGGTGATCACCCGCGACGGCCACCGGGTCAACCGCCACCAGATCTACCGGCTCGTGCAGGCCATGGCCGCCCAGGCCGGTGTCGCGATGCCGCAGCGCATCACGCCGCATTCGATGCGGCACACCTTCAACACCATCGCCCGCCAGCACGGGGCCGCGCTGGAAGACCGGCGCGACGCCCTCGGGCACTCCTCGGCGGCGGTCACCCAGCTCTACGACCACGTGGCGCTGTCGCTGAGCCGGGACCCCGCGCACCTGGTCTCCCGCGCCACGGCGAGCCGGGAAGAGCCCGAAAACGGGGGAGCGGGAACACCACTCGGTTGAGTCACGGTGACGAAAAGAATCTTGCGGGGAGGCGATGACTTCCGGGCGCGGGGGTAGTCCATAGTGCATGGCTACCAACACGCAAGCATCCACGACCGTCAACAACATCGGCGTCACCATGTTCACCGTCGCCGACCAGGACGCAGCACTGGAGTTCTACACCGGCAAGCTGGGTTTCGAGGTGCGCGGTGACACCCGCTTCGGCCCCAACGACGAATACCGCTGGCTGGAGGTCGCCCCGCCCGGATCCACCGCGCGCCTGGCCCTCAACCCCCCGATGGGCGGCGGGGAACCCGGCGGCTCCGGCATCGGGGTCGAAACACCCGACGTGCACGCCGAGTACGAGCGGCTGCGGGCCCTCGGCGGTGTCCAGATCGACTCCGAACCCGAGTCCAGCCCCGGAGCTCCGCTGCTGTTCATGGTCAGCGACCCCGACGGCAACCACATCGCCATCGTCGAAATCTGAAACACCCTCACACCAGACCGTTCGGGGTGAGGAACCGGGCAGCTCGATGGGATGGTCACCACCGCACGGACGTGCAGACCAGCGGCGGCTGTGACCACCCCATCTTGCGCGTGCGTGCACTTCGCCCTTTGTCGGGCTTGGAACCCGTGGCTGAAGCAGGCGCGGGTGGTGACGGATTCGAGCTGCCGTCCAGTCCACTGCCGGTGGGAAGGGCTGCTAGGGCGTGGTTCGGGGCGGGGGCGCGTCGAGGACGAGCGATTGCCGGCGTTGGTGCACGGTGAGGTAGCGCAGCCCGTCGGGTCCGGCGGTGAACTGCCGGCGGGATCGGCGCGGGAGCCAGACGAGCGCGCCGGGCGTCAGCTCGAGGGTGTCGAGGTCGGTGGCCAGCTGCCCGGATCCGGCCAGGACGTGGATGAGGACGTCGAGGTCGGGTCCGGTGTGCGCGTCGATGGTGCCCTCCGGCGCCAGTGCGATGATGTTGGAGTCCAGGTCGCGGTGTCCTTCCTGGAGCTTCCAGATCGCCCCGGTCTCGCCCTCGCCCGCGGTCGCGGCGAGCTGGTCGGTTCGGGCGAGGATTCGAGGCACCGCGGGGGTGTCTTCCGGGCTGGGCACAGCGGGGCCTCCTGAACGGGTGTTCGTGCGACGTGGTGGCTGTGCGCCAAGCTAACCCATCGCAGCGCTGCTCAACGCGGTGGCGGGGGCCGTTCACCGGCGGGTCAGGACGGTGGTGGTGTTGGCGGTGACGATGGCGGCGATGGACGCCCACTGACCGAGGTCGAGGTGCTGGCCGAGGATGATCAGGCCGGCGGTGGCGGCCAGCACCGGGTTGAGGCTCATGAAGATCGCGAACAGCGGTGCGGGCACGCGGCGCAGCGCCAGGGCGTCGCACAGGAACGGCACCGCCGAGGACAGCACGCCCGCGGTGACGGCGAAGCCCAGGGCGGTCCAGGTGGGCGGGTGGGTCAGCAGCACCCCGATGCCGATCGGCACGAACAGCAGCCCGGAGAGCCCGCAGGCGGTGGCGGTGCCCTGCGCGCCGGGCAGCGTTCGTCCCAAGGCGTGGTTGAGCAGGATGTAGCAGGCCCAGCAGACCGCGGCCAGCAGTGCCAGCCCCATGCCGAGGTAGTCGGCACTGGGTTGCGGGCGCATCAGCACCGCCACACCGGCGGCGGCCAGCAGTGCGCAGGCCAGGTCCATGCGGCGACGCGATCCGGCCAGGGCGACCGCCAGCGGCCCGAGGAACTCCAGGGTGACGGCCAGGCCGAGCCCGATGCGGTCGACGGCGCTGTAGAGGGCGAGGTTGATGACCGCGAAGACCCCGGCCAGGGCGATCACCAGCCGCCACTGCGCGGCGGTGAACTCCCGCAGGCGTGGCCGGGTGGTGGCCAGCAGCGCCACGGCGGCGATCCACTGGCGGACCGCGACGACACCGGCGGGGGTGATGGTGTCGAAGGCCAGCGACCCGATCGCGGCGCCGGTCTGGTTGGACACCGCGCTGCCCGACATCAACGCCACCCCCGCTCCGCGTGAGGAAGCGGCTGGGGCGGTCGGTGCTGGGGTGCGGGTGGTGGCCATGCCGCTCACCCTCCCGGTCGGGCATCGTTGCGCCAAATGCATCCGCCACGCCACCGATACGCTGAACGCATGGATGTGGAGTTGCGGCAGCTGCGATGCCTGGTCGCCATCGTGGAGACCGGTACGTTCACCGACGCCGCCGGCGAACTCGGCCTGTCGCAGGCGCAGGTCTCGCGCACCCTGGCCGGGCTGGAGAACGCCCTCGGCGTGCGGTTGTTGCGCCGCACCAGCCGCCAGGTCACCCCCACCGCCGCGGGCACCCGGATCCTGGCCCGCGCGCGGCGGGTGCTGGCCGAAGCCGAGGACCTGGTGCGCGAGGCCACCACCGGGGACGCGAGTCTGCGGGTGGGTCATGCCTGGTCGGCGATGGGCCGGCACACGGTGGCCTTCCAGCGGCGCTGGGCGCGGTCGTGGCCGCAGGTGCGGTTGCAGCTGGTGCGCACCAACTCGGCCACCGCGGGACTCGGCGAAGGCGCGTGCGATGTGGCCGTGGTGCGCTCGGAACCCGATCGGCGCCGGTTCTCCGGAGTGGTGGTGGGTCTGGAACGCCGCTATTGCGCGATGGCCACCGATGACGCGTGGGCGCGGCGCCGGTTCGTGCGGTTGAGCGACATCGCCGAACGCACCGTGCTCATCGACCGCCGCGCCGGATCCACCACCCCGCAGCTGTGGCCCGAGGACCAGCGGCCCGGGTTCGACTACACCGCCGACGTCGACGACTGGCTCACCGCGGTCTCCAGCGGGCGCGTCGTGGGCATCACCTCCGAGGCCACCCTCACCCAGTACCGGCGCAGCGGTGTGGTGTTCCGGCCGGTGCGCGACGCCCCGCCGATCCCGGTGCGGGTCATCTGGTGGCGCGACGAGCGGCACGCCCACGCGGGCAAGGTCGTCGACCTGCTCACCGAGCTCTACCGGCGGTGATCACAGGCCTCCGGCCACGCGCAGCACGGCGCCGCTGGCGTAGGCCGCCTGCTCGCTGAGCAGCCAGGCGATGGCCGGGGCGATCTCCTCGGGTTCGCCTGCGCGACCGGCCGGAACGCGGGCCACGGCGGTGTCGGTGCGCTCGGGCCTGCCGGCCCCGGCGTGGATGCCGGTGCGCACCAGTCCGGGAGCCACGGCGTTGACGCGGATGCCCTCGCCGGCCAGTTCTTTCGCCAGGCCCGTGGTGAGCGCGTCGACTCCGGCTTTGGCGGCGGCGTAGTGCACGTACTCGTGCGGGGAGCCGAGGGTGGCGCCGCTGGAGGAGACGTTGACGATCGCCCCGCCCGCACCGCCCCGCTGGGTCGACATGACCTGGGCGGCGCGGCGGGAGCACAGGATCGTGCCCAGCAGGTTGACCTCGAGCACGTGCCGGATGACCCCGGTGGGGGTGTCGGCGAGATCGGCGATGTGGGCGGTCAGCCCGGCGTTGTTGACCAGCCCCGTCACCTGCCCCAGCTCGGCCGCCGCGGCGAACAACCCGTCCACATCGGACTCGCTGGTGACATCGGCGCGCACCGCCACCGCCCGCACGCCCTGGGCGCGGGCCTGCTCGGCGACCGCCTCGGCCTGCCCGGTCGCGCTGCGGCTGCCCAGGACGAGGTCGTGGCCGGCGCGGGCCAGCACCAGCGCGGTGGCCGCGCCGATACCGCGCGAACCACCGGTGACGATCGTGATCATGCGCTGATCATGGCACGAGCAGCATCAGCGCCGGGCCGTGCGTGGAGAGCACCACGAACACCATCGCCGCCGCCGCGGTGAACAGCACCGCCTGCACGAGCGCACCCACGCCGCGCAGCTTCCAGCCCGCCCCGGCGGCCAGCAGCAGCACACCGATGAGCCCCTGCCCCCACCAGTACACCGGCGAGGTGCTCTGAGAGATGACCAGCAGCCCGTACCCGGCCTCGCCGATCAGCACCCCGCACAGCGCCGAAAGACCCAGCGCCGCGCGGGTTCCCGCCCGCCGCCGCAGCCATTGCGCTCCCACGCCCAGCAGCGGTCCGGCGATCAGCGCCGCGGCGGACCAGAACACCATCAGCCCGGTGGAAGCGGGGTAGCCGCGCAGCAGGTCGGTGAGCACGTAGCCAGTCAGCATCGACAGCAACGCCCCGGAACCGCACGCCGCCCCGGACACCGCGGTCGGTGCGGGCAGGGCCAGCAGGAATGCCGGCAGCGTCCACGACCCGCTGGAGTTGGCCAGCGACGACAGCCACGCCGGCGGCATCCCCTGCGCGATGGCCGTGATCCCACCCGCGATCAGCCCGCACACCACCGCCACGACGACGGAGCGCGCGGCGCCGCGACGACGGTGCACCCCGCCGCGTCGTGCTGCGGTCTGATCCATGCCCAGCAGTTTCCCAGCAGAAACCGGTGCTGGAAGACCGGTTCGGACCAACCCCTGGGCCGCAGGATGGCGGATTGCCCGCCCCGTCACCGGCGAGGAGGCTGAAGAGGTTTTGTCCAGCTGAGCCCAGGGGGACTGCGATGGACGGGATCGGGATCGTGGGCGCGGGTGTGGCGGACCTGCACCTGGGGATGCTGCTGCGCCGCAACGGCGTACACCACCACTACCTCGGCGTCGGTCACCGGTGCGGTTCGTCGGCAGGATCAGCGCCCCCTCGCGGACGGTGGACCAGCGGATGTTGCTGCCGCGCCTGGTGCACGACTTCTGCGACGTGGGAGGCGCTTTCGGAACCGCCCCATCACCCCGCCGAACGGCGCGCCTGATCGACCCGGTGGGTCAGCTCCAGTGGTCCGGGCGTTGCAGCCCGGCGGGCAGGCGGGTGGTGTCGTCGCCGCGCGCGGCCGAGACCTGCGGCTGGGTGAGGAACAGGGCTCCGGTGAGGTTCGCGCCGCCCAGGTCGGTGTCGCGCAGGTCCGCGCCCAGCACGTCGGCCAGGCGCAGGTCGGCGTGGCGGGCATCGGCGGCGATGAGCAGCGCGCCCCGCAGGTTGGCCGCCCGCAGGTGAGCGCCGCGCAGCGAGCGGCCCATCAGATCGGCGCCGCGGTGTTCGGGGCCGGGATTCTCGCCGCGCGCCAGTCGGCTGGCCTGGCCGAGCAGATCACCGGTCTGGGCGCGCTGGGCGTTGAGATCGACGGCGGTGAGCTCCTCGGCGCCGAGCTCGGTCAGGGCGGTGACCTCGTCGAGCCGTGTCCGCAAAGCCGGGTGCAGGGGCGCGGTGTCGGTTCGCTCGAGGGCGTCGGTGAGGTACCACAGCAGTTCGTGCAGGCCGCGCATGACCGGGAACGCGGCGAACATCGGCCCGGCGGTACCGGGTTCCTGCCGCCACGACGCGCCGCCGAAGGTGTCCTGGGTCAGGTGCTGGCCGGCGCCGAAGCAGTCGAAGACCGTGCAGCCGGAGAAACCGCTCTCGCGCAGCCGGGTGTGGATCCCGCAGGAGAAGTCGGCCAGCAGGTTCCCGCACGGTGTTCCGGCGGGCTTGTCCACCGCGAACTCCGCCGAGGCCGAGTAGGGCAGCGCCACGCAGCACAACCCGACGCACCGGGCGCAATCCGCCCGCAGTTCCCGCTGTTGCACCATGGACTGGATTGTCCTCTCACCAGCGGTGATCGCCTCCGGCGGGGGCGTTGGTACCGTCACTGATCGTGAGCGAGCAGCCGGAGCAGACACGCGAGACCGCTGAGGGCATCTGCCGTTTCCCGGGGTGTGAGCGGGCGGTGGAGCGCCCCAGCGGTCCAGGACGTCCACCGGAGTACTGCGACCTGCCCGAACACACCCGCTGGCGGGCGTGGAAGCAACGTCAGCGCCTGCAGGCCGTGGCCGAGCAGACTCCCGTCGCGGCACCGGAGGGCTCCAGCGAGTTCGACGGGTCCCGGTTGCGGGCCGAGGAGCTGCTGCGCCAGTACCGGCTGCTGTCCGAGCAGCTCGGCCGCAACCTGCGGGCGGGGCTGGACGAGCTGGCGACGCTGACCGATCCGTCGGCGGCCGAGGCCCAGATCCAGGCCGCCCAGGCCGAGGCCGCGCACCGCATCGCCCAGGCCGAGCAGGCGCTGGCCACCGCGCAGCAGCAGCGCCGCAACGCCGAGCAGGCCCGCCAGGCCGCCGAGGAGGCGGCCGAGGACGCCATCGGTGCCGCCGAGACCGCCGGCGGTGAGGCCGAGCAGGCGCGTGCCGAGCGCGATCGGGCCACTGCGGAGGCCGAACGCGCGCGGGAGCAGGCCGCTACCGATGTCGAGGCGGCGCGCAACGAGGCCGAGGTCGCCACCGCCGCGGCCCGCCGCGAAGCCGACGACCTCGTCGCGAAGGCCCGCAAGGACGCCGAAGACCGCATCGCCGCCGCCCACGCCGATCTGGAAGCCGCGCGTGCCGAAGCCGCCGCGCAGGTGCAGGCCGCTCAGCAGCAGGCGCGGCGGGAGATCGCCGAGGCCGACTCCCGCCGGTCCGAGGCCGCCGAGCGGGCCGCCCGCGCGGAGTCGGCCGCCGAGACGGCCCGGGACCAGGTCACCGAGCTGCGCCGGGCCGCCGACGCCTCGCGCGCCGAGATCGAACGTCAGCGCACCGAGCTGGCGGCGTTGCGCGAGCAGCAGGCCGCCGAGCTCGAGCGCGTGCGCGAGGAGGCCGCCGAGCGGCTGCAGACCGAGCGCGACACCCACGCGCAGCGGCTGGACGCGCTGCAGGACGCCCGGGACCAGGCGCGGGCACGCGCCGAACGCGCCGAGTCCCAGCTCGACACCGCCACCGAGGAGCTCCGCGCGCTGCGCACCGAACCCCAACGGGGCGAGCGCGGCTGAGGCACTACCCGGCCGGGCGGGTCAGCCGCCAGACGACCTCGACGCCGGATTTGCCGGGGGCGTGGGCGAAACGCGCCGGGTGGTGGGTCTCGACGCAGGTGAAGCCGAGACGTTCGGGGACACCGCGGCTGGCGGTGTTGGCCGCGTCGTGCCAGATCTCCACGCGGTCGATTCCCGGCAGCGCGAAGGCCTGCTCGGTCACGACGCGCGCGGCGGTGGTGATCAGCCCGCGGCCGGTGTGGGCGGGGTGCAGCCAGTAACCGATCTCCAGGCCGCCGTCGCCGATGCGATGCTCCAGCGAGATCGTGCCCGCGATGGTCTCGCCGGTGGCGATCAGGTAGGTGTAGCTGCGTCCGGTGTGCCAGCGGGCGCAGGCCTCGTCGATGAACGCCGCGGCCACGGCGGCCGTGTAGTCGCCGGCGGCCCAGGGCATCCAGGGGCGCAGGTGCTCCAGGGATTCGGTGACCGCCAGGTGCAGGGCGCCGTCATCGGCGGAGGTCGGTCGGCGCAGCCGCGCACCGGGCAGGTCGAGGACTTCAGCGGGGCGGGTCATGCCCGCTGATCCTGCTGGTTCGACACTGCGGTGGGCAACCGGGTTTCGCTGGCGGAAACGACGCTGGGGGCGTGGTCCCGGCGAACGGGATCACGCCCCCAGCTGCTACCGCTGTGCGGTTCGGTCTCAGATGAGGCCGAGCTTGCGCACGGTGTCGCGCTCCTCGGTGAGCTCGGCGACCGAGGCGTCGATGCGCTCGCGGGAGAACTCGTCGATCTCCAGGCCCTGGACGATCTCGAACTTGCCGTCGCGGGCGGTGACCGGGAACGACGAGATCAGGCCCTCCGGGACGCCGTAGGAGCCGTCGGAGACGACACCGGCGGAGGTCCAGTCACCCTCGGGGGTGCCGTTGACCCAGGTGTGGACGTGGTCGATGGCGGCGTTGGCGGCCGAGGCGGCCGAGGAGGCGCCGCGGGCGTCGATGATGGCCGCACCGCGCTTGGCCACGGTCGGGATGAACTCGTCGGCCAGCCAGGACTGCTCGACCTGCTCGGCGGCGATCTTGCCGCCGACCTCGGCGTGGAAGAGGTCGGGGTACTGGGTGGCGGAGTGGTTGCCCCAGATCGTCAGCTTGCGGATGTCGGTGACCGACACGCCCAGCTTCTGCGCGAGCTGGGTCTGGGCGCGGTTGTGGTCCAGGCGGGTCATGGCGGTGAAGCGCTCGGCCGGCACGTCCGGGGCGTGGGCCTGGGCGATGAGCGCGTTGGTGTTGGCCGGGTTGCCGACCACCAGCACACGCACGTCGTCGGCGGCGCCGGCGTTGATGGCCTCGCCCTGGGGCTTGAAGATGCCGCCGTTGGCCTCGAGCAGGTCACCGCGCTCCATGCCCTTGGCGCGGGGGCGGGCACCGACCAGCAGCGCGACGTTGGTGCCGTCGAAGGCGGTGCGCGCGTCGTCGGTGATGTCGATGCTCTCCAGCAGCGGGAAGGCGCAGTCGTCGAGCTCCATCGCGGTGCCCTCGGCAGCCTTGACCGCCTGCGGGATCTCCAGCAGCCGAAGCTTGATCGGGGTCTCGGCGTCGATGAGCTGACCGGAGGCGATCCGGAACAGCAACGCGTAGCCGATCTGACCGGCCGCACCGGTGACGGTCACGGTGACGGGAGCTTTGGTCATGAGGTCTCGTTCTCCTGCTCGACGGGTGGTGTTTGCTCTGCCGGGGATGCTATCCCCAGCGCGGCGGGGCTGTGGGACACCGGTCAGGGATCACAGCGCGGGCGTTGCGGGACCGATTCAGCCCGCGAGATCCGCACCACACGTGGGGTGGCCGCGGGGTGCGATTGGCCGTTGTTCACCCGCGGCGTGGTGCCTGGCGTCATCGGAAAGTGCGGTGACGCGGGGGTGCTGGCGGGAGCGGTGCCGGTCAACGCGTGATCGTGCTCGGCGCTGGCGGGGCGTCCGCTGTGAGCGCGGGTGCAGCCGGTGGGTGATGGGGGCGGTGTTGGCTGGTGCGGCTGCTGGGTGAGCGCTCCCGCGCGCTTTCCAGGCGGGTCAGGTCATGCGTTTGCCGCCGCCGGCGTAGAGGGTTTGGCCGGTCAGCCAGCGGGCTTGGTGGGAGGCCAGGAACACCGCGATGTCGGCGATGTCGTCGGGGTGCCCGATCCTGCCCAACGGGCTGTGCTCGGCGAGGCGGTCGTTCATGTCGCGGCTGATCCAGCCGGTCTGCACGGGCCCGGGGGCGATGATGTTGACGGTGATGCCGGCGGGCCCGAATTCCGCTGCGGCCGAGCGCGACAGCGATTCGAGGGCGTTCTTGGTGGCCCAGTAGGAGATCTCGCCGGGTGCGCCGTCGGCGGCGTCGGTGGAGATGGTGATGATGCGTCCCCAGTCGGCGCGCCGCTGCTGGTGGCGGCGGTGGTGTTCGGCCATGAGCAGTGCGGGGGCGCGGGTGTTGACGGCGTGGTGGGCGTCGAGGCTGGCGGCGGTGACGGTGCGGGCGCCGCGGGCGCGGGTGAAGGTGTCGGGGTCGTTGTGGGCGGCGTTGTTGACCAGGATCTCCACCGGGCCCAGCTGCGCTTCGGCCTGGTCGTGGATGAGTGCCGCAGCATCGGGGTCGGCCAGGTCGGCGGTGATGGCGCAGGCGGTGTGGCCGTCGGCGCGCAGCGCGGGGGTGAGGTGGTCGCTGCTGCCGGGCGGGTTGACCAGCAGCAGCCGGACCTGCTGGCGGGCCAGCGCTCGGGCGATGGCCGCACCGATGCCCAGGGCGTTGTCGGTGCCGGTGATGACGGCGACGCGGTCGCGCAGTCGCGGGTCGATCATGGGCTGATCATGGCGTGCCCCGCCGCACCCGCGGGCCCCGGGGTGGTTCTAGGCTGTGGCGGCATGGCGGACGGTGAGGACGGGGTCGATCGGATCCAGGCGGCCTGGCAGCGGGAACGGCCCGGCATGCCGGTGGCCTCGATCGGGGTGATCACGCGCATCTGGCGCATCGCCAAGCTCCTCGACGACGAGCGCCGTCGCACCGATGCGCGGGCCGGGATGGACGCGGCCACTCGCGATCTGCTGTCGACGTTGCGCCGCGCGGGTCCGCCCTACCGGCTGGCGGCCGGTGAGATCGCCCGCCAGTCGCTGGTCAGCGCCGGGGCGATCTCGCAGCGCGTGGCGCGGGCCGAGCAGCGCGGTCTGGTGCGCCGCAGCCGGGGTGGTGATGACGGGCGCAGCGTGCTGGTCGAGCTGACCGATACCGGGCACCGGCTCATCGAGGATCACGTCGACGATCTGCTGCACCACGAGGAGACGTTGCTGGATTCGCTGGATGCCGCCCAGCGCGAGCAGCTGACGGGGCTGTTGCGGGTGTTGCTGGGTGATCTCACCGAGCGCTTCGGGGCCGAGGACCGTCCTTAGTGTCCTTTGTGGGCGCCTCCGTTGACATGCAGGGTTTGGCCGGTGAGGTGTCCGGCGCCGGGTGAGGCGAGGAAGGCGGCCACGGCGGCGATGTCGTCGGGTCGGCCGGCGCGGCCGGTGTCGGTGTGGTCGATGAGGGTGCGGCGGCGGGTGTCGGTGAGGTGTCCGCGGAAGAACTCGGTGTCGTCGACCAGGCCGGGGGCGATGACGTTGGCGGTGATGCCGCGCGGGCCGAGTTCGGTGGCCAGCGTGCGGGTGTAGGCCTCGATGGCGGCTTTGGCGGCGCCGTAGGAGCCCGCCCCTCGGGCGGCGGCGATCGAGCCGATGGTGATCACGCGTGCGCCCTCGGCCAGGCGGGGCGTCAGGGCGGTGGTGACCAGCACGGCGGTGAGCACGTTGGAACGCAGGTTGGCCTGCCAGGATTCGGCGATCGCGGTGAGTCCGTCGGCTGCGGGGCGGTCGAAGTCGGTGTTGCCGCCGGCGTTGTTGACCAGCACGTCGATGGAGCCGGGCAGTTCGGTGGTGGCGGCGGTGATCTGACCGGGGTCGGCGGCGTCGAAGGGCAGTGCTGTGGCGCCGAGGCGGTGGGCGGCCTCGGTCAGCGGGCCGGGGCGGCGGCCGGTGATGGTCACCGCGTCTCCGGCGCGGGTGAAGCTCTCGGCGATGGCGTACCCGATTCCGGTGGCGCCTCCGGTGATGACGATGTTCCGCACCACGACAACTCCTTAAGGTCTAAAGCAGCGTGGTGCACGGTAGCGCCATCCCCGCGCCACCGGCAACGGGTTTTCACCCGCATGCCGCCGAAAAACCGCTTGCCCGGCGCGAATGCGGCGTGTAGAGGTCAGTGAATGCTGCACGAGAGCGGTACCGGCGAGGTCGTGGCGCTGACCGGCCAGACCACGACGTTGCGCTACGCACCGCTGGCCGGGGCCCCGCGCATGGCCCGGCTCATCGCCGCCGAAGGCCCCGACGTGCTGGAACTGCTGCACCAGCGGCTGCCCGGGTGGAACGTGGTCACCGACCTCACCTGCGGGCACCGGCTGCTGCGCGCGGGAGCCAGGCTGCGCCGCCACGCCCACACCATGCACCGCGACCTGCGCGGTGACCCGCCCCCGCAGGAGTGGGCTGGGCTCCGGCCGCCACCACCGCTGCGGGTCACCAGCTGCGAACGCCCCGCCGAGGCGCTGCTGCCGGCGTGGCGGGAGGCCTACCCACCGGGCCATCCCGATCACGTCACCGCCGACGACCGCACGCTGCGCACCGAACTGCTCCAGCCGCTGCTGTCGGGCCGGGTGCTGGGCCCGCTGCTGGAGGCCAGCGCCCTGGTCGCCGACGGCACGGGCACCGTCGTGGCCGGTCTGATCGCCAACGACCGCGCCGGAACCGCGTGGATCAGCGACGTCTTCCGCCGCCGCGCACCGGCCTACACCGGCCTGGGCGGGCTGCTGCTGCGCCGCGCGCTGTCGGGGGTGTCCGGCGAGTTCGCGCGGGTCGGGCTGGCGGTGACGGTCGGCAATTCGGCGCAGCGGCTCTACCGGAAGCTGGGCTTCGAGATCACCGAGACGACCATGACCTTCGCCGTGCCGTGAGGGTGACCGGCTATAGTGGTGGTGTGACCGGCAGTTCTCATCTCGTCTGGTGGCGCTCCAGCTAGGAGCGGCCACCCACTGCGGTACACCCAGATCACCCGAGGGCCGTTCGACCGACGGCCCTTCTTTCGTGCGCGTGTGGCGCTCGTGCGGGTTTCGGCGGACGACGGCGCCGGGCCGACACGAGAGGACCACCCCGATGACCACGACAGCCGAGATCTCCCCCGCGGCGCGGCGCAGCGCCGAGCTGGACGCCGAGATCACCGCCGATGCCTCCCGGTTCCGGATCCTCACCGGTGACCGGCCGACCGGGCCGCTGCACCTGGGCCACTACTTCGGCACCCTGCACAACCGGGTCCGACTGCAGCGGCGGGGTGTGCGGCTGGGTCTGGTGATCGCCGACTACCAGGTGCTCACCGATCGCGACGTCGCCGACGACCTCGACTCCCACGTGCTGGGGCTGATCGCCGACTACCTCGCCGCCGGCATCGACGCGGACGAGGCGATGATCTTCACCCACAGCTCGGTGGCCGCGCTCAACCAGCTGCTGCTGCCGTTCCTGAGCCTGGTGACGGTGCCGGAGCTGCAGCGCAACCCGACGGTCAAGGACGAGATCGCCCACTCGCGGCAGTCGGGTGTGTCGGGGCTGATGTTCACCTACCCGGCGCACCAGGCGGCCGACATCCTGTTCTGCAAGGCCAACCTGGTTCCGGTGGGCTCCGATCAGCTGCCGCACCTGGAGCTCACGCGCACCATCGCCCGCCGGTTCAACGACCGCTACGGGCGGGCGTTCCCGGAGCCGGAGGCGTTGCTGAGCTCGGCGCCGCTGCTGCTGGGCACCGACGGGGTGAAGATGAGCAAGAGCCGCGGCAACGCGATCATGCTGGGCGCCACGGCTTCGGAGACCGCGCGGTTGATCCGGGCAGCCAAGACCGACGCGCAGCGCCACATCACCTACGAGCCGCAGGCGCGTCCGGAGGTGGCGAGCCTGGTGCTGCTGGGGGCGTTGTGCAGCGGGCAGGATCCCGTCGAGCTGGCCGAGAGCGTGGGTTCGGGTGGTGCGGCGGCGTTGAAGTCGGTGGTGACCGAGGCGGTGAACTCCCACTTCGCGCCGTTGCGGGCCGCCCGCACCGAGCTGGCCGCCGATCCGGGGTATCTGCGCGGGGTGCTGGCGCGGGGCAACGCCCGCGCCCAGGAGCGCGCGGAGGCGACGTTGGCCGAGGTGCGGGAGGCGATGGGCACGGTCTACGGGGTGTCCAGGTAGGACAGTGCGAGCTCGGAGAGGTGCAGCCCCGCGCCGGTGGTGTCGATGAGGCCGAGTTCGCGCAGTCGCCAGATGTCGGTCTTGGTCCGCGAGACGGGGCGTTGTTGTTCGGCGGCGAGGTCGGCGGGTGCCAGTCCGGGGCGTCGGCGCAGGGTGTCGAGGACGTGGCGGGTCCAGGGGCCGCGGGGTGTGGCCAGGTCCAGGCGGGCGAGCTGGGCTTGCAGGTCGCGCCGGCGGTGTTCGTCGAGCCCGCCGGGC
>NZ_SMLA01000070.1:0-28834 GCF_004349225.1 Saccharopolyspora karakumensis | reverse complement strand
ACTGCCCAAGACCCGCTCCGGCAAGATCATGCGCCGCCTGCTGCGCGACGTCGCCGAGAACCGCGAAGTCGGCGACGTCTCCACGCTCGCCGACTCCTCCGTCATGGACCTCATCTCCCAGGGCCTCCACACCGCAGGCTGACCCCGCCACAGCGAAACCCCGCCGGTGGAACGCGTTCTCAGCGCGGCCCACCGGCGGGGTTCAGGTCGAGGAGCGTCAGCCCTCCTGCACGCCGGGCTTCTCGTCCTCCACGACGAAAGTGGCGCGGGTTTCGATCGGCGCGCCCTCCTCCGTCACGTACGGGACGACGCGGAAATCGCTGCGCCACTGCTGCCGATCGACGCTGACCCGGACGTAGCCGCGCTGCGAGTTGATGAACTTCATGTGCGGGTTGGCGGCGAGGAGCCGCTCGGTCTCCTCGGTCGTGTCCCCGCCATCACCGCCGCTGGAGATCGAGGTGCCGACGAACTCGCCGGCCACCACGGGCGAATTCGGATCGGTGAAGTCGCGCTTGAGGTCCCACGCGTAGTTCTGGTGCCGGTCGCCGGTGATGACCACGAGGTTGCGCACCCCGCGATCCTGGGCGGCGGCCAGCAACCGGTCGCGCTCGGCGACGTAGCCGTCCCAGGGGTCCATGAACACGTCGACCGCTTCGCCCGCGTCGCGGTCGGTCTGGCCCATCGGCGCCTGGTTGCCCAGCACCTGCCACTGCGCCTTCGAGCTGGAGAACCCGTCGAGCACCCAATCCCGCTGCGCTGCACCGAGGATCGTGCGGTCCGGGTCGAAGCGGTCGTCGCAGGAGGCCGACGAACCGTCCCCGCAGGGCTGGTCGTCCCGGTACTGGCGGGTGTCGATCATCGTGAAGTCGGCGAGGTCGCCGTAGGACAGGCGGCGGTGCAGCCGCAGGCCCGGGCCGTCGGGCGTCTGGGCCTGCCGCAGCGGCATGTTCTCGTACATCGCCTGGAACGCGGCGGCCCTGCGCTCGCGGAACACCGCCGGGTCCTGGTCCGGCTCGTCATCGACCTGCGAGAGATCGCCGGCCCAGTTGTTCTCGACCTCGTGGTCATCCATCGTCATGATCCACGGGAAGCGCGCGTGCGCCCGCTGCAACGGCGCCTCGGCCTTGTAGAGCCCGTACTGGAGGCGGTAGCGGGCGAGGTCGAAGGTCTCGGTGTGGAACTTCGGGTCGGTGGTGACGCCGCGCTTGTTGTCCGCCACGCCGTACTCGTAGATGTAGTCGCCGAGGTGGACCACGAGGTCGAGGTCCTCCTCCGCCATGTGGTCGTAGGCGGTGAAGTAGCCGTCCTGCCACGCCTGGCAGGAGGCGAACGCGAAGTTCAGCGCGCTCGGGGCGGCCGCGAGCGCGGGCGTCGTCCTGGTCCTGCCCGCCATCGAGATCTCGCCACCGGCGCGGAACCGGTAGAAGTACTCCCGGTCGGGTTCGAGGCCGGTGATCTCGGGGTGCACCGAGTGGCCGAGTTCCGGGGTCGCCACGACGCTGTCCCGGCGGACGACGTCGGCGAACTTCTCGTCGGTGGCGACCTCGTACTCCACCCGGACCGGTTCCGGCGACATGCCGCCGCTGCCGTCCTCGGCGAACGGGTCGGTGGCCAGTCGCGTCCACAGCACCACGCCGTCGGGCAGCGGGTCGCCCGAGGCCACTCCCAGCGTGAACGGGTTTCCCGCGCGCATCGGGGAGGCGAACGAGCTCGCCGCGCTCCACGTCCCGGTGCCGAGGAGCACGGCCGCGGCCCCGGCGGTGCCGTGACCGAGAAAACGACGTCGGGAAACGTTCCGCGCACGCGAGCCCATGTGATCTCCACAGGTAGACGACCGGCCAACGGTGAGATCGTTGAGCCTAAACATGTCCGCCGCCAATCGCGTGGGTTTCTCACGAATTAACACCGGCGGAGATCAGAGCACACGCCGCGATGGTCGTTATAACCTCGCCCCGCCAGCGTTGGAGACATCCGCATCGCGATCAGCCCGCAGGCCGACCACCGTCCGCATTCCCCTGTGAAAAAGCCCATTCCGCCGCCGAAGCGGATCGGCACGCTCGGCTTGTAGGCTATAGGAGAGCGAGGAGGGCGGGCAGATGCCGGAACCTGCAGCACCGCTGACGACCAAGAGCGACGTCGCCTACGACGCGGTGCGGGAGAAGATCCTCTCCGGCGACCTCCCACCCGGATCGGTGATCCACCAGGCCACGCTCGCGCGCGCCATCGGCATCAGCACCACCCCGCTCCGCGAAGCGCTGCGCCGACTCAACGCCGAAGGCCTCGTCGAGCTCGGCGCGCACCGCGACGCCAGGGTCACCGAGCTCAAGGCCGAGGAGAACCGCGACCTGCTCGAGATGCGCCGATCCCTCGACCCGCTGGCCGCCTCGCTGGCCGCGCAGCGCCGCACCAAGGACGACATCGCCGCGATCCGCGCGTCCCTGGACGGACTGCGCGCGATGCCCTCGAACCCGGACTGCGAACAGCTGCTGCACCACCGCCGCTACCACCGCGCGATCTACCGCGCCTCGCACAACGAGCTGCTCATCGAGGCGCTGGAAGGCCTGTGGGACAAGGCCGACCGCTACCGCAGGTTCGCCCTCGAGGTCGACCGCGGACCGGAGGCGCGCGCCAAGAAGGACGAGGAGCACCGGATGCTGGCCGAGACCATCATCGCCGGTGACTCCGAGGGAGCCGCCGCCGTCATGACCGAGCACATCGACACCAGCCTCGCGGCCCGAGCCGGACACCGCCTGCACCGATGATCAACGCCAACCGGCAGGTCTGGGCGCTGCTCGGCCACGCCACGCTCACCCAGCTCATCACCTTCGTCCTGCGTCCCGCCACCACCTACCGGGCGCTCGAACTCGGCGTTCCGGCGTCGTGGCTCGGCGTGCTCTCCGGCAGCTTCGCCCTCGTGCCGCTCGTGCTGGCGCTGCCCGCCGGGCACATCGTCGACCGGCTCGGCGAACGGCGCGTGATGTTCGCCGGCAGCCTGCTCATGTGCGCGGCGGGCACCGTGCTGCTCGCGCTCGGCCACACCGTGCCCGGACTGGTCGCCGGCAGCGTCGTGCTCGGAACCGCGCACCTGGGAGCGATCGTCGGGCAGCAGGCGCTGGTGGCCAACAGCACGACGTCGGGCCGGATGGACTCCGCGTTCGGCTACTACACCTTCGCCGCCTCCCTCGGCCAAGCAGCAGGACCGCTGATGATCGTGGCTTTCGGCGGGACGCAGGCGATCCCGGACACCACACCGATCTTCCAGGCCGGCATCGCCGTCGCGATCGCGCTGGTCGCCCTGACCTTCGCCATCGAGAGCACGCGGACCGAACGCGGCCCGGCCACCACCGAGAACGTCGGCGTGCGCCAACTGCTCCGGCTGCCGGGACTGGCCGGAGCGCTGCTGACGGCGTGCGCGGTGCTCGCCGCGGTCGACATCTCCCTGGTCTACCTGCCCGCGCTCGGAGCCGAACGCGGCATCGCCTCATCCCTGATCGGCACCTTGCTGGTGCTGCGCGCCGCCTCGTCGATGGCCTCGCGGTTCTTCCTCGGGCGGCTCTCCGAGTCGATCGGGCGCCGCCGCCTGCTGATCCTGAGCATCTTCGGCGCCGCCGCCGGCATCACCCTCGCCGCCGCGCCCGTACCGGTCTGGCTGCTGCTGCTCGCGGTCACCGTCGCCGGTTTCGGACTCGGCGTCGGACAGCCGCTGACGATGTCCTGGCTCGCCGAATCCGCCCCACCGGGCGCTCGCGGCCGCGCGATGTCGTTGCGGCTCACCGGGAACCGCGCGGGCCAGGTCGTCATCCCCGGAGCCATCGGGATGGTCGCGGCCGGACTCGGAGCGGCGGGCGTCCTCTGGGTCACCGCCGCCGGACTCGCCCTCACCGGCGTCCTCGCCCGAAACCTCCCGGTCAACCGCTCGTGACCACCCCTGGACGGCCGTCGGCTCCGGCTGATCCGCGGCGGCGGTGCGCGGTGCCACGCCCGCGTCATGAACAGTTCACCGGCGGGCCAACCGCAGGAACCCGAGAACGTTCCGCGGGCCGTCGAGCCTGAGCCCATGACCCCGACCTCCCGACGCACGCGCCGATCGCCCGCTCTCGCGGCGGGACTCGCGATCGCGGCCGTCCTCCCCTTCGTCCCGACGAGCAGCGCCGGCGCCGAGGGCGATCGGCTCCCGCTCGGCGACCCCGACCTGGCGGAGACGCGGTCGACGCGCGCACTGGCCGAGGGCGTCGAGCTGACGCGGATCGTCCGCGGAACCGAGCCCGCCCCGCCCGACCAGATCAACACCACCACCCGCGGCCCCTGGGTGGTCAACGTGCTCGCCATCGACCCCACCCGGGCCAAGGGCCACGTCGAAGCGACCTACGGCCCCGACCTCGCACCGGTGGAGAAGACCACCGACCTGGTGCGCCTCTCCGGCGCCCTGGCCGGGGTGAACGCCTCGTTCTTCACCTTCTCCGCGAATCCGCAGTACCCCGGCGACCCGGTCGGACTGGGCGTCTACGGGGGGAAGCTGCTCAGCGAGCCGACCACCGCCGAGGCGGAAGCGGACCTGATCGTCGACAGCAACAGCGACGAGGTCCTCATGGGCCGCACCGCCTGGTCCGGTTCGGTGCGGAACCGGCAGACCGAGGCCACCATGCCGCTCGAACATCTCAACCACCCGCCGGTGGTCCCGGCCGAATGCACAGAGCTGCCCGACCAGACGCAGTGCGCCCAGCCGGGAGACGTGGTCCTGTTCAACCCCGAGTTCGGCCCCACCCCCTCCGGGAACGGCACCGAAGTGGTGCTGGACCAGCGCGGATGCGTCGTGCGCAGCTCCGCCGCGCGCGGCACGACGCTCGCGCCCGACCAGACCTCGCTGCAGGCGACCGGCCAGGACGCGGCCGCACTGCTGGCCATCACCGCGCGGGGTTGCCTCGACACGTCCTCGACCTTGACCGACGAGAACGGCGACCAGGTCGACCTGCGACCGGGCCTGTTCGGCGTCAACGGCCGCTACCGGCTCATGGCCGGCGGCGAGGTGGTCGTGCCGCCGGGTTCCGGTGACTTCTTCGCGCGCAACCCGCGCACCATCGCCGGAACCACCCCGGACGGCACGATCCTGCTGGCCACCATCGACGGCAGGCAGACCACCAGCGTCGGCACCACGATGGACGAGACCGCCGCGGTCGCCCAGGCGCTGGGACTGACCGACGCGGTCAACCTCGACGGTGGCGGTTCCACCACCATGTCGGTCGACGGCACCCTGGCCAACAAGCCCAGCGGTAGCGAGGAGCGCGCCGTCGGCGACGCCCTCGTCTACGTCGAGGACTAGGACGACGCGGGGAATCGCCCGTCGGGACGGGCGATTCCCCGCGGTAGGCGGCCAGAACCGGTCCGGCCGGTCAGCGCCCGGCGCGCTCCACCGCGATGCCGCGCACGGACTTGAGCTCCGAGACCAGCTCGGTGCACACGTTGACCGGCCACTCCGGCAGTTCCAGACGCGTCTTGCCCAGGTGCACGTGCACGGGCGTGGTCCCCTTGTGCGCGGTCAACGTCTGCTTGAGCTCGCTGATCACCTCGGCGTTGAGCTTGCGTGAATCGGCCTTGAGCACCAGGGGCGGTTCGCTGCCCGGGTCGGTCTCGGCCGCGGTGATGTCGATCGGGACCGCGTCGGAGGCGAACACGCTGATCTCGCCCTCGCGCTCGTTGACCCGGCCCTTGACCGCCAGCGCGTTGTCCTCGACCAGGCAGTCGGCGAACATCTCGTAGGACTTCGGGAAGAACAGCACCTCGATGCTGGCTTCGAAGTCCTCCAGCGTGACGATGGCCCAGGGCTGGCCGTTCTTGTTCAGCCGCCGCTGGATGCCGGAGATCATGCCGGCGATCTTGGGCTGCTGCTCCTTGCTGCCGTACCCGCTGGGTTCGCGTTCGCCGCCGACGAGCTCGGCGATGCTGGTGTCCTGGTACGGGGCCAGCAGCCTCTCGGCACCGTCGAGCGGGTGCGCGGAGACGTAGAGCCCCAGCATCTCGCGCTCGTAGGCCAGCAGCTGCTTGCGCGGCCACTCCTCGTCGGTGAACTGCAGGTGCGCCAACGGCGAGGTGTCCTCGCTGGGACCGGAGTCAGCGCCCCCGAACAGGTCGAACTGGCCCATCGCCTGCTGGCGCTTGAGCCCGATCACCGCATCGACCCCGGCCTCGTGGTGGGCGTTGAGCGACATCCGCGTGTGGCGCAGCGAGTCGAACGCACCGGCCTTGATCAGCGATTCGATGACCCGCTTGTTGCACGCGGTGATCTCGATCTTGTCGAGGAAGTCCGAGAACGACGAGAACTTCCCCTTCTCCTCGCGGGAGGCGATCACCGATTCGACGACGTTGGCGCCGACGTTGCGGATCGCGCCCATGCCGAAGCGGATGCGCCCCTCGACCGCGGTGTGCTCGGTCATGGACTCGTTCACGTCCGGCGGCAGCACCTGGATGCTCATGCGCCGGCACTCCGACAGGTAGACCGCCGTCTTGTCCTTGTTGTTGCTGTTGGCGGTCAGCAGCGCGGCCATGTACTCGGCCGGGTAGTGGGCCTTGAGGTAGGCGGTCCAGTAGGTCACCAGCCCGTACGCGGCGGCGTGGGACTTGTTGAACGCGTACCCGGCGAAGGGCAGGACGGTCGCCCACAGCTGGTCGATCGCTGCCTTGGAGTAGCCGCGCTCCTTCATGCCGGCCTCGAACCGGGCGAACTGCTCGTCCATCACCTCCTTCTTCTTCTTGCCCATCGCGCGTCGGAGCAGGTCGGCTTGTCCGAGGGTGTACCCGGCGACCTTCTGGGCGATCGCCATGATCTGCTCCTGGTAGACGATCAGACCGTAGGTCTCGCCCAGGATGTCCTTGAGCGGCTCGTCGAGCTCCGGGTGGATCGGCTCGACCGGCTTCTTGCCGTTCTTGCGGTCGGCGTAGTCCAGGTGCGCGTTGACGTCCATCGGACCCGGCCGGTACAGCGCCACGCAGGCGACGATGTCGCCGAACCGGGTCGGCTGCATGCGCTTGAGCAGCGACTGCATGCCGCCACCTTCGAGCTGGAACACTCCCAGGCTCTCGCCCCGCCCCAGCATCTCGTAGGTGGCGTCGTCATCCAGCGGGATGTCGAGCGGTTCGACCTCCGTGGCGTGGTTGGTCTTCACCATCCGCACGGTGTCGTCGATCGTGGTCATGTTGACCAGGCCCAGGATGTCGATCTTGAGCAGGCCGACGTCCTCGCACTGCGGACCGTCCCAGCCGGTGATGATCTCGCCGTCGTCGCGCTTCCACAGCGGCAGCACGTCGAGCAGCGGCTCCCGCGAGATGATGTGCGCGCACGCGTGCACACCCGCGTTGCGGATCAGGCCCTCCAGCCCGCGGGCGGTGTCGAAGATCTTGCCGATCTGCGGATCGGTCTCGATCAGGGAGCGGACCTCGGCGGCCTCCGGGTAGCGCTCGTGGTCGGGATCGACGATCCCCGACAGCGGGATGTCCTTGGCCGCGATCGGCGCGGGCAGCGCCTTGGAGAACTGGTCGGCCAGCTGGAAACCGGCCTGCCCCATGTGCACCCGAGCGGCGTCCTTGAACGCGGCCTTGGTCTTAATCGTGCCGTAGGTGATGACCTTGGCGAAGAACTCCTCGCCGTACTTCTCCTTGGCGTACTGGATGACCCGCTCGCGCTGGCGCTCGTCGAAGTCGATGTCGATGTCGGGCGGCGAGTCGCGCTCGGGGTTGAGGAACCGCTCGAACAGCAACCCGTGCTGGAGCGGATCGATGTCGATGATGTGCAGCACGTACGACAGCAGCGCGCCCGCCGCCGAACCACGGCCCGGCCCCACTCGGATCCCGTTGTTCTTGGCCCACCGGATCATGTCGCCGACCACCAGGAAGTACGAGCTGTACCCCTTCTCGGTGATGACCTTGAGCTCCCACTCGAGCTGGTCGCGGTACTCCTGGGTGAAGCTGTCGCCGGAGAACCGGGTCGGGATGAACGACTCGACCTCGTCGCGCAGCATCTCCACGTCGGTGCGGCCGGCCTCGACCTTCGCCTGCGGCATCCGGTTGTGCGCGGCGAACGCCTCCTCGTAGCCCTCCACCATCTCGGTGATCAGCAGCGTGCTGTCGGCCGCGCCCGGGACCTCGGTGTCCCAGTACTCGCGCATCTCCTCCGAGCTCTTGATGTGGTAGCCGTCGCCGTTGAACTTGAACCGGTCGGTGTCGGCGATCATGGAGCGCGTCTGCAGGCACAGCAGCGCGTCGTGGTGCCCGGCCTGGTCGTTGGTCACGTAGTGGCTGTCGTTGGTCGCCACCGTCCGCAGGTCCAGCTGCTGGGCGATGTCGAGCAGCTCACCGCGGATGTTGCGCTCCATCTGGATGCCGTGGTCCATGACCTCGATGAAGAACCGGTCGGCCCCGAAGATGTCCTTGTAGTCCGAGGCGGCCTGCAGCGCCTCCTGCTTCTGACCCAGCCGCAGCCGGGTCAGGATCTCCCCCGCCAGGCACCCGGAGGTGGCGATGATGCCCTCGGCGTGCTCGGCGATCAGCTCCTTGTCCATCCGCGGCTTGCGGAAGAACCCCTCCATGCTGGCCAGCGACGACAGCCGGAACAGGTTGCGCAGGCCGGTGGAGTTCTGGGCGAGCATCGTCATGTGCGTGTACGCACCGGCGCCGGAGACGTCGCCGCTCTCGCCGTACTCGTCGACTTCCTTCTTCCCGGTTCGCGCCCGCGCGCCCCAGAACACCGGCTTCTTGTGGAACCGGCTCTCCGGAGCGATGTAGGCCTCGATGCCGATGATCGGCGTCACCCCGGCCTTGACGGCCTTCTTGTAGAAGGAGTGCGCGCCGTACATGTTGCCGTGGTCGGTCATCGCCACCGCGGGCTGTTCGAGCCGAGCGACCTCGGCGAACAGCGCATCGTGCTTGGCAGCACCGTCGAGCATCGAGAACTCGGTGTGCACGTGCAGGTGAACGAACTGATCAGACACGCGGGCGTCTCCGGCTGTGAATCGAGGGCTGGACGGAGGAGAACTCTATCCGCCCGACGCGACGCGCCCTCACATCACCACACCTCGTGTTGACATCCAGGAAGGATGCCCCTGACCAGGCGGTTCACGCATTTCCCCGCGTCCGCGCGTGTTGCGCCCATCACCGGATCCGGTTACGCGGTGAGCATCCGCGCGGGCTCGCGCTCGCGCGCGGCGGCCGTGATCGTCGTGCAGGAAGCCAGGTGGGGTGCCCGGTCCAGCGCCACGTCGGGGCTGCCGGCGCGCACGGCGCGCTCGACGGCCGGTTGACCGGCGATGAGGACGATCCGCAGCCCGCGGTGCGGCGCGTAGGTGTTCGCCGCGGAGAGCAGCTCCAGCCCGGCGACGCCGAGGAAGGTGACCGCCGTGAAGTCGAGGACGATCGAGGAGTGTTCGACGAGCAGCGCGGGCCAGAGCAGATCCGCCAGCTCGGCGACGTTGCTGGAATCGATGTCGCCCGCTGCGGTCAGCACCGTCAGATCGGCGCGTGGCCGGGTCAGCTGCAAGCGCAGCCCAGGGGGTCGGGACATCTCCGTGGTGGGTGCGGTGCGTCGTTCGTCGAAGGTGACCAGCGCCGCGTCGTGGACGCGGGCTCGTGCTGCGGTCATGTGCTGCTCCCGGAGTTCGTGGAGCCGGCCGGGCAGGCGTGGTCGTGGGGGCGAATCGACGAGGGGAGCAATCGCGAAACACCGACGCTGCGTCGCCTGAACCGTGGGCCTTCTGCTCTACCAGCTAGTCCCATGCTACGCCGCTCATTCGGGTTCGAAGCCCGGTGGAAGTGCGCCCGGTCGCGCCTGATCGAGGTCAGCGGGCCGGAGCCGGTACAGCTGCATGGGCTGACCGAAGTACTTGCCGGTTTCGCCCACCCACTCCATGCCGTTGCGCCGGATCGCCGACACCGCGCGGGTGTTCTCCGGCCGGACGACGGCGTAGAGCTCATCGGCGTCGTGGCTGAACGCCCACCGCGCCATCGCGTAGGTCGCCTCGCTGGCGTAGCCCTGCTTCCACGCCGCGGGGTGCAGCTGCCACCCGATTTCGAGGTCCTCGCCGCCCGGAGGCAGCGGCAGCAGCGCCCCACCGCCGATCACCGCGGCGTCCTCGCGCCGCTGAACGCACCACCGCCCGGTGGGAGGTTCCGCGCGCAGATCCTCGACGATCCACTGCCGCAGCAGCACCCGCATCGCCGCCAGGTCCGGGACTCGATCCATGATCGGGCTCAGCCAGCGGGCGACATCGGCGTGCCCGAAGACCTCGAAGGCCGCGGACACGTCCTCCATCTCCCAGCTCCGCAGGATCAACCGGTCCGTGACCAGGCGTTCAGCCATGTCGCCAGCCTACGCCGCGCCCCATCAACCGGCTGGCACAGCGCACCCGTCGGAACCGGCGCCCGGATGCGGCGAAAGCCCCTGATCAAGGATATCCGGCGTAGGCTGGGATCAACGAGGTTCTCGGCAACGTGAGCGGTCCAGCGCGCAGTCCCGGGGGTCAGAACCGGTCGTTCACCGACCGGGAAGGAGTTCCACCATGGGACCCGACCAACATCCGGGAAGCGCAGCGCGCCTCACCCTCAAGCCCGCAACCGGCACGCGGGGATTCGTCGACGGCGCCTGGTGGCCGCGTTCGACGAACCCGGCGACGGAGTTCACGTCGCTGCTCACCGCGCTCACCGCCACCTTGGGTCCGATGACCCGGCTCGCCTACAACCTGACCGCGTGGGACCCGGCCCCCAGGAAGCTCCGCGTCCAGGGGCACCAGGTGCGCCTCGAAGGCTTCCACACGCTCGACCGGCGCACGGTCAGCTTGACGGACCCGAGCGGGCACCACGTGGTTCTGCTCGTCATCCCCGCCGACACGACCGAACTCCGCGGGGACGCGGTGCTGGCAAGAGCGGCCGAACACAACAGCGTCGCCTCCCCGGCCGAGCTGCTGGCCGAAGATCCGACGTCGACCGAGGGCTCATCCGAATCCCGTTGGGAAACCGAGGGCGGCCACCTGCTCCCGGCCTGACAGATCCGCGCACCCCGGTTGTCCACATGAGACCGTCATGAGTCGTGGACGGAGCCGCTCCTCCGGCCTCGGGTCGTCCAGGAGTAGTAGGGCGGGACTGTCCCAAAGTGCTAGCTGATCCGGCCTCGCGGTCGATCCGCGGCACCGACCGCGAGTGCGACGGTCTTACACGTGAATTCGACGACGCAGATCATCACCAGCGAACAAGATCCTCCGAAGCGGACCCATCAGGTCAGGCTGGTGGGCCTGGACGTGGCGCGGGGGCTCGCGGTGTTCGGCATGTTCGCCGCGCACGCCATGCCACCCACCGCCTGGCCGTCGGCACTCGCGGCCGGCCGGGCCGCAGCGCTGTTCGCGGTGCTCGCCGGGGTGTCGATCGCACTGCTCAGCGGCGGATCCCAGCCCTTCGACGGGACCCGGATGCGCGGCTCCAGGGTGCGCATCGCCGTCCGCGCCGTCCTGCTGTTCCTGCTCGGCATCGCCCTGACCACGCTCCAGGTGCCCGCGATGGTGATCCTGGCGTTCTACGGCGTGCTGTTCCTGCTCTCGATCCCGCTGCTGCGGCTGCGCGCGGGTGCCTTGGCGATCCTCGCCGCGGTGCTCGCGATCGGCGCACCGCTGCTGTCGTTCGCGCTACGCAGCGGCATCGAGACCAACCAGCTCGGATACGCCCCGAACTTCGGCGACTTCGGTTCGGCGGAAGGGCTGTGGACCGTCTTCCACGGCCTGCTGCTCACCGGCGCGTACCCGGTGCTGACGTGGCTGCCGTTCCTGCTCATCGGCATGGCGCTGGGCAGGCTCGACCTGCTCGCGGTGCGCGGCGAGCTGATCGCCGCGGGCGTGGGCCTGGGAATCCTCGGCTACGGCGGCTCCTGGGTCGCGATGAACCTCTTCGGCGGCAAGGAAAGCCTGCTGTCGACGCTGCCCGCCGGGCTCCCACCGGAAATCCTCGACGCGGTGATGTCGTCGAGCCTGGGGACCGCACCGACCACCTCCGCGGTCTGGCTGCTCACCGCCTCCGCGCACAGCGGCACCCCGTTCGAGATCATCGGTGCCGGTGGGGTCGCCATCGCGGTGATCGGGCTGTGCCTGCTCGGCCAGCGCCTGCGCTGGTCGCTGCTGCCGATCTCCTCGGTCGGCGCGCTCGCGCTGACCTCCTACACCGGACACCTGCTCGCCCTGAAGGCCGTCGGGCCCGAACAGCTGGGACAGATGAGCGCCCAGAACCCCTACCTCCCCTGGCTGGTCCTCGTCGCCGCGACGATGCTGATCACGACCACCTGGCGCGCGCTGCTGCACCGCGGTCCCCTCGAATGGGCGCTCCACCACGCCTCCACCACCCCGGCCCAGCTGCTCACGCGCTGAACTCCACCACGAACACCAGCCGGGGCGCGGGAATCAACTCCCCCGCCCCGGCTGATCGCGTGATCAACGCCTGCAGGAGAGCCACGGGCCTGCGCCCTCGAAGTCCAGGGCCACGCCTCCGCACGGCTCCCGAATTGATTTCATCCTTCACTGAAGTAATAGCTGCGGCGGATCTGCTCGAGCCGGCGAGGCGGGGTACTCGTGTTGGCTTTTGTGTCCTAGGACATTTAACGTTGGTGCGATGGCGCGACGAGGGCAGGCCCAGGCGATCGCCGGGTCCAGCGCTGCGGAGATCGTCGAGTCGATCCGCAGACTGATCGACTCCGGCGGGCTGGCGAAAGGTGCTGCTCTGCCGCCGATCCGCGGGCTCGCGGCCGAGTTGGGGGTCAACCGCAACACAGTCGCGTCCGCCTACGCGCAGCTGGCCGCGGCGGGATTGGTCGAGACAAGGCGCCGCGGCGGAACCGTCGTGCTCGGCGTCCCCTCGCTGGACGGCGAAGGCCGCAGCGCCGCTCGTGAGCTGGTCAACCTCTCCGACGGCAATCCCGCGATCGAGTTCCTGCCCGATCCCCGGGCGGCCTTCGGAGCCGGGTACGTGCCCGCGCTGTACGGACATCCGCCGATCGACGAGCGCCTGGCGGCGTGGGTCGATGCCGAGATGGCTCCCGATGTCGGGCCCGTCGCGCGCGGGCTCGTGCTCACCCACGGCGCGGCGGATGCGGTGGAGCGCCTGCTCGGTGCGCACCTCACCCGCGGTGATGCGGTGGCGGTCGAAGATCCGTGCTTCCTGTCGAGCATCGGCACGATGCGGCTGAACGGCTACCGGAGCGTGCCGGTGCCCGTGGACGCGGACGGGATGACACCGGACGGGTTGTCCCGGGCGCTGGAGGCCGGCGTTCGGGCGGTGGTGTGCACACCTCGGGCGCACAACCCGACCGGCGCGAGCCTCACCGGCGAACGGGCCGAGGAGTTGCGGGAACTGCTGTCCCGGCACCCGGAGGTGCTGGTCATCGAGGACGACCACTTCTCCGCGATCTCGGCCCGGTCCTACCACCGCATCACCCCGGCGAACGCTCCGCGCTGGGCGCTGGTGCGGTCGATGTCGAAGTTCCTCGGACCAGACCTGCGGCTGGCGTTCGTGCTGTCCGATGAGGACAGTGCGGCCCAGCTGAGCGCGCGGCTGAGCTCGACGGCGGGCTGGATCAGCCACGCCCTGCAGCACGTCGTGGCAACGATGCTGCACGACGAGGAGACCGGCCGGCTGCTGCGCCACGCCCGCGACTCCTACGCCGAGCGCCTGCGCTCGCTGACCGGCGCGCTGCACGAGCACGGCATCTCCCTGCCACCGGACCGCGACGGGCTCAACGCCTGGATTCCGGTGGGACGAGGGGAACGGCGCTTGATCGACGCGCTGGCCGCGCGCAGCTGGGCGGTGCGCGGCGGTTCCGACTTCGCGGTCACCGAGCGCGGCGCGGGAGCGCTGCGGGTGACCACCTCCACCATCAGCCCGCAGCGAGCGGAGGCCTTCGCCGCCGACCTCGCCGCTCTCCTGCACTCGAAGAAGAGGACCTGAACGTCCACTTCGGACGAATCCGTTTCCCCTACCCGCCACTGCAGGACCGACCTTCGGAGGATTCATGTTTACCGGTCTCAGCGCGTTCCCGCTCACGCCCGTCACCGACCGCGGCATCGACGAGGAGGCGTTCGCCGGGCTCGTCGAACGGCTCGGCGCTGCGGGCGTCGATTCGATCACCGCGCTCGGTTCCACCGGCTCGTACCCGTACCTGGACCGCGCCGAGCGCGCCCGCGCGACGCGACGGGCCGTCGAGCACTCCGGAACGACGCCGGTGATCGTCGGCATCGGATCGATGCGCACCCGCGACGTCCTCGAACTCGCCGAGGACGCCCAGGAGGCGGGCGCTTCGGGCGTGCTGCTGGCGCCGGTGTCGTACCAGGCGCTCACCGAGGACGAGGTGTTCGGGCTCTACGAGGACGTCACCGCCGAGCTCTCGGTGCCGCTGGTGGTCTACGACAACCCCGGAACCACGCACGTCACCTTCACCGACGACCTCTACGCCCGCATCGCCGAGCTGCCGCACGTCACCTCCATCAAGATCCCCGGGGTGCCGGCCGACCCCGCAGCCGCCGCGGAACGCGTCTCGGCGCTGCGCGCGCTGCTGCCGTCGGTGACGATCGGCGTCAGCGGGGACCCGCTGGCCGCAACCGGTCTCAACGCCGGGTGCCACGCCTGGTACTCCGTCGTGGCCGGGACTCTGCCCGAACCCGCCTTGGCGATCACCCGCGCGGCCGAGGCCGGTGACGCTGCCGGAGCCACCGCGGCATCCCAACGGCTGCAACCGCTGTGGGAGCTGTTCGGCCGCCACGGCAGTCTCCGCGTGGTCTCCGCGATCGCCGAAATCCTCGGTCTCGTGGGGCGCCCCAACCTGCCGCGCCCGCTGCGCCCGCTGTCCGACGACGATCGCGCCGAAGTCGCCCGGGTCGTCCGGCAACTCGACCTCCGCTGAGGGTGGCTCGGGAGGCGATGACCGGGGAGAGCACGACCACGCGAACCCGCAGCAGCGCGCTGCTGCGGTACGTCCTGGCCGCCACCCTGGCTCGCACGGCCGACGGTGGCGCGGTCGTGGCCATCGTCCTGCTCGTCACCACCAGCGGAGATCCGGGCTGGTTGGCCGGTGCGCTCGGCGCCTGCATCACCGCGCCGCACCTGCTCGGCCCCTTCGTCGCCCGCAGCCTCGACACGGCACGGGACGGACGCCGCGTGATCGCACTGGCGAGCCTGGTCCACGGCGCCACGCTCGCCGCGGCGGTCCTGCTCTACCCGGTGGCGCACGCGGTCGTGCCCGCGGTGCTGCTCATCGCCTCCGGTCTGCTCGGCCCGCTGCTGACCGGCGGCATCAGCAGCAGGCTCGCGGTAGCCCGCCAAGGCTGACTGCCGTCAAGTCGCCTCAGACTCCGAACCGTGCGTTTGGCGGCCGCATGCCGTTGCTCACGCAAGCCTCTAGCCCGGCGACGACTCGACGACCTCTTCTACCTCGGCGCGGTCCATTGCCTGAGCAACCCCGAGCAGTCTCGGAGCGGAGAGCAGGGCGATCGCCATGACTACGACGGCCGCGCCGATGATGACCGCACGCAGCGAGGTCATCGCGGCGACGGGGCCCGCGAGTGCCGCACCCAGCGGCATCAGCCCCCACGCCAATACCCGGTGCGCACTGGTCACTCGCCCCATCAGAGGTGGCGGTGTGAGTCGTTGGCGATTGGCTGAGGAAAGCACGTTCCACGCGCCAGCGCCGACGCCCATGACCAGGTACGCCACCCAGGCCGCCCACTGCGATCTTCCGACACCCAACGTCGCGATGCCGACGGCCAGGACGAAGAGTGCGCAGATCATCACCCTTCCACTGCCCCATCGCAGCGCCAGCTTGGAGGCGAGCGGCGCCGCAGCGAGGGCTCCAACGGCTGTGCACACGAGCAAAGTAGCGACCGATGCCACCGGAAGATGCAGCGATTCGATCGCATAGAGGAACGCCACGGCGTTGACGCCGCTGGTCAAGAACGCGGTCAGCCCTACGACGCCGACCACCGCCCGCAGTGTGCGCTGCCGCACGAGAAACCGCAGGCCTTCGAGGACCTCAGTGCGCAGCGCTGTGGTCTCCCGCTTCGCCGGTCGTTCGACGCGAACGCTCACCGTCGCCGCCAGGAGCCCCGCGACGACGAACGTGACTCCAACCGCCAGAAAGCAGAATTCCGGTTTCCACGCGAACAACCCCGCCGCGGCCAAAGGACCCGCGATTTCCACCCCCGCAGTCTCTGCACTCACCACGCGCCCGTTGGCGCGCTCCAGTTCGGACCGACCGGCCAACGCCACCAACAGTTTCTGCCCGGCCGAGTCCGCGAAGGTTTCCGCGCTGCTCAACATGAACGCGGACACCGCCAAGACGGCGACGTTCGCGCTCCCCAACATGATCAACGCGCCCAAGGACAACGTCAGGCCGCTGCGGACCACGAGACTGACGATCAGGGTCGTCCGCGGAGACCACCGATCGACAAGCGCCCCAGCGAGCAGGGCCACGACCAACCAGGGCAACACCGACGCGACCGCCACGATCGACACCGACAGCGGATCGCGAGTGCTCACCGCGGTGAACAACGGCAACGCTGCCGTGAGAACCCCGTCTCCGATCGACGAGGCACCCCATGACGCGAGGAGAATCCGGAACGCACGGCTCCGAAGGCCCGTCGCCGACGCACCCACTTCGCTCATGCCTCGTTCCCCTTCCACTGGCCCACGCTGTTCACCGCGCTCACATAGCCATTGCCGGTACCGGCCAACGGCGAAGGCGCGCCGGGGCCCACCACGCGAGTTCTCCGGCCCGGACTACCAGGTCGTGTTCGATGAAGAGGGCGACCGCATCGGGGTCACACTCGTTCGGGCTCAATCCCGCGGCGAGTTGATGCGCGACCCCTTGCAGGAAAGGCTCATCGATCGTGTAGCAGTCGAGCACGCCGGATCGACGGTCACGGACCTGGATGAACCCAGGCCCCTGCCGGAGAACACATTTCCCGGGGTGGAACGCGGTGGACCACTCCTCCAGCTCCGCGCCCGTTCCCGCAGGTGGAGGTAGATGCGCGAACGACTTCCACTCGGCTGGTATCTCCGCAGCCGTCCAGTCGACCAGCACGCCCCAAGCCTCCAGTTCGCGAATCAGATCGAGAGGTGGGCGCGCCGAGTCGTCGGTCAGGCAGAGCGGTTCCATGAACACGACTCGACGGATGCCGGCCCTGAACAGCACCTCCGCCTGCGCGGGCGCCGTGGTTGAAACTCGTTCGCACACCACAGGTTCCTGGGCGAGGCGGCCTCGATGATGCAAGTAGGCTTCGATCTCCACGTCGTCACCCGACCCTCAACTGCCGCTGATTGTTGGCTTCGGGGACGACGTGCACGTAGTGGCCTCCATCGGTGAAGACCAGCCCGGCTGCCTGCCAGGACATCAACGTGTCCTGGATTCCCGAGCCGAAGCGCTTCTGGAGTGTTGACAACCCCCTCGGACGATCGAGCATCTCGAACAAAGCCACATCGTTGCCGGCAAGCACGTGTTCGCGCTGGCCGAACCCGGGGCGATCATCCACGATCACGGTCTCGGAATCCATCCGTACCAATTCCAGGTCGCTTCCCCGATGCGCAGCCCGCCAGGCAGCCGCAGCATCCAACAACCGCTTCTCGGTATCGGCCCCGATGCCTGCGGGCTCGCTGGTGAACAGATAGGCGATATCGGCCAGTTCTTCAGATGGCAGATCGTAGTTGCGGGCGTACTGGGGATCAGGGCTGCGCTCCGAAAAGCCCAGCTCTAAGCGATCGAAATACGGGCTGAAGCGCTCCAGCGCGATGCGGTCAGCACCGTCCATCGGCGGAAGATGATGCAACGCGGCCATTTGATCGATCATTGGGATGTAGTCCGACTCCAACTCGCCAGGAAACCCGTACAGGTAGTTCCACATCACGGTGAGGCCCAACGAGCTAGCATCCCGGAGAAAACGCACGTTCTGGCAGCCGCTCACCCCCTTGTCCATGATCCTAAGGACTCGAGTGCTGAGATTCTCGATGCCGGGCTGCACCTGGACGACTCCGGCGTCCACGAGCAGGCGCATCTGATCGAATCGGAGGTTCGACTTGACCTCGCATTGAATCCGCAGGTCGCATCCGGATTCGACGAATTCCGGCAGGACCGTGTTGAGGTAGCTCATGTCGAGGATGTTGTCCACGAGGTACACATCGAGCACCTGATGCTGAGCCGCGAGCTCGAGCAACTCATCGCGGAACCGTTGGGGACTCTTGCTTCGAAACTCCATGAAGGCCCCGTTGAGACCGCAGAACGTGCAGTGGTGCTTTTCTCCCCACCAACAACCGCGGGATCCCTCGACGACCAACTTGGGCTCCACCTCGGTGGATGCAGAACAGGAAGCGTGCCGCTCGAAGTAGTTACCGAAGTCGGGCGACACTATGCTCCCCGGCGGCAACGGGGCGGCGCTCGGCGCGTTCGCGCTAGCCTCCGACTTGTGGCGCCAGCACAACCCGGGGATCTCCTGCAAGCCACCCCCGGAAGCGAGCCCGTCGAGCAGCGCGGGGAACACAGCCTCGCCTTCCCCGCGGACCACGAAGTCGACGAACTCGAAGTTCCGATGCCAGGCCGCCCCCTGCGGCCCCTCGCAGTTCGCCCCACCCAGCACCGTCCGCAACGCAGGATCGATGCGTTTCAACTCACGAGCCAGGGCAAGCGAGGCCGCATTTTGCTGGAACGTCGTGGTGAGGCCAACCAGCGCGCCGGCTGACTCCGCCAGCTTCTTGGCATACATCGAGATCCAGTCCGGCACGAGCTCGTGCAGTTGCACGCACAGCCGGAGCAATGCCTCGTCGATGTCTCCGCGATGCGCCGCGTAAAATTCCTCGACGCGCCAGGACCGATCGTCATAAAGCGCAGAGGTGAAGATCCAGTCGCCACAGCCCTGGAAGTAGCTGTCAAGACTGAAGAAGTCGTATTCACGCAGGCCGGCGCCGAACTCGCCGTGCATCCAATCGAAGAAGTCGAGGTTCGCATCCACCACGGCGACCCGATGATCCCCGCCGCGTTCGGCAGCCGCTTTGAGGATTCCACATGCCAGTGACGGGTACGCGACCGACGCCCACGGCATGTTGACCAACGTCACGTCCACTCGATCAAACCTCCGAATCGGCAAAAGCGGGGTGGAGCGACGAGGCATGCGCGCATCCCCCAGCCGCCCCACCTTTCCGCTACTTGGAGATCCGCACGCCTGTGGTGCCGCCGCCGATCGCGTGCGGGGAGTTGTGCACCGTCTTCTTCTTCATTTTCTCACCCCCTCAACAATTCGATCTTGGGCCGCAGGCATCGATTATCAAGCGGCCAAGCATTAAAGCTGGGGAGATGGACCAGTTGCGAGATCGCGACTCTACCAAGGACCACAGTCGACCCAAATCCCAAAATGCCCGATTCCCCAAGCGCGCCCAACCTTGTTTTTCACTCATTTCCCAAAATGCCGAAGCCCGTATCAAACAAGCAGATCAAATTCGCTTGAATTGCGCCACACCACCCGAAAAGAGCAGCATCACACCGAGAGGGTTGAACGCTCAACGTCCGATTTGCACGTGCTCGACACCGATCTCGCACCCGCCAGTACCCGTCTCACCCCTCAAGCAGGTGGATCACCTTTCCGGATTCAACGAGGTGAGGGTGCTATCCAGTGTCGCGACCTCGTCGCTGGTCAGGTCGCCGGGTGCAGGGCTCGGCGGAGGGCGCCGCGGGTTTCGGTGGTTTGGCGTTGGGACACCGCTGCGCCGGTGAGCACCGCCGAGCGGTGGAACGTGCCGGGGAAGAGGTGCAGTTCGACCGACACGCCCGCGCGCAGCAGGCCGGAGGCGTAGGCCAAGCCCTCGTCGCGCAGCGGATCGGTCTCGTACACCGACACGTACGCGGCGGGCAGCCCGGACAGGTCGTCCGCGCGGGCCGGAGCCGCGTACGCGGGAACGTCCCCGATCCACCCGCGCAGGTAGTGCCCCCAGCTCAGCACCGCGTCGGCGTGGTTCCACAGCGGCGTCGCATCGAACGTGCGCGCCGAGAACGTCTCGACGCGATCGTCGACCTCCGGGGCGTCGAGCACCTGGAAGCGCACCGGCGGTCCGCCCCGGTCCCGGACCAGCAGCGTCAGTGCGGCGGCGAGCCCGCCACCCGCGCTCATGCCGTGCACGGCGATGCGTGCGGGGTCCACGCCGAGCGACTCGGACTCCGAGGCGGTCCAGCCGAGCGCGGCGTCGCAGTCCCGCAACGCCGCCGGGTACGGGTGCTCGGGCGCCAAGCGGTAGTCGACGGCGACGACGACCGCGGGCAGGTGCGCGCACAGGTCGACCGCCTGCGCGGTGAGGGAATCCACGCCTCCCATCACGAACCCGCCCCCGTGCAGCAGGAGCACGGCGGGCAGCGCAGCGGGCGCAGCGGCGGGGCGGAAGACGCGCACCGGCACACCTTCGCCGCCCGGAACCTCGTGTTCGGCCGCGGTGACCTCGTCGGGCACCTCCTGCGCCGCGTTCGCGGCGAGCTCCGCCATCCGCGCCCGAGCGCCGTCGAGGTCGTGGATGTGCAGGTCAGGCAACGCCGGCACGGCTGCCGCCAGTTCGGGATCGAGATGCACGGTTGGCCCCCCGAGGTGTGCGATGACGCCACGGTCCCACCGCACCAACCCGACCCGCCACCGCTGCGGCGAGCGCCGCCCTAGCTCCCGCCCGACGGGGCCGTGGACGTCCCGGCCTCGACGAGGACTCCGCGGAGGAAGTCGACGAGCTCGTCGTGGGCGTCGAGCGGCAGGACGTGGGCGACGTACTGGTCCGGCCGGACGACCACGAGCGCTCCGCGGTCCCTGTCCAGACCGCGCAGGTCGAAGATGTCGGCGGCCGGGTCGGGGCAGAAGACCTTCTCGTAGTCGACGAGCGCGAACGGTCCCTTGCGCGGCAGGAGGACCGGCGGCAGGTCCTCCACGGTGACGTCGCGATGTCCCTGCTGCAGCACCGCCCGGACGTCGATCACCGAGTCGGGGTCGGCGCCGGGCGGGGTGAACCGGGCGATCGGCGAACTCTCGGAGGCCAGGAACCGGCCCAGATCCCGCAGCCGGGAGTCGGCGCTGCCGGGGTGAGCGCGATCGGCGAAGGCGTAGAGCCGCCAGGCGCCGTCGGCCCGGGCCGCGTGCCCGAGGTGCACCGGCTTCGCGTCGGCCAGCCGGATCACCGGCGCCGAGTGGAACCGCATTCCCAGCGGGAACCCGTCCGCCAGTTCCTGGTGCGGTGATGCCGCGGTGAGCAGGGAGGGTTGATAGCGCACGGCGACCCCAGCGGTGAACCGGCCCTGCTCGCGGAAGTAGTGCTGGAACCGCTCCGGATCCGCGCCACCCTCGTCACCGTCCGATCGGGCGCTGAACAGGGCGGCGAACTCGCGGTCGAAGTCGATGAGCCGCTGGGCGACCGCTTGCCGTTCCTCGGAGTAGGTGCGCAGCAGCTCAGGTCGCGCCGTCCCGCGCAGCACCGCGCCCAGCTTCCACCCGAGGTTCCAGGCGTCGGCCATGGAAACGTTCATGCCCTGACCGGCCTTCGCGCTGTGGGTGTGGCAGGCGTCGCCGGCGATGAACACCCTCGGCTCACGCGCGCCGGACTCGTCGGCGTCGTCGAAGCGGTCGCAGAGGCGCTGGCCGATCTCGTAGACCGCCCACCAGCCCACGTGCTTCACGTCGATGCTGTAGGGGTGCAGGATCCGGTTGGCGACCGCGGCGAGCTTCTCCGGCGTCGCGCTGCGATCGCGCAGCATCTCGGCGTCGCGGTCGTTGTCGAGCTCGATGTAGAGCCGCACCAGGTAGCCGCCCTCGCGCGGGATGATCAGGATGCTGCCCTGCTCGGAGTGGATGGCCGACTTCAACCGGATGTCGGGGAAATCGGTGACGGCCAGGACGTCCAGCACGCCCCACGAGCTGTTGGTCGCATCGCCCTCCAGCTTGCGGCCGATGGCTTCCCGGGTACCGCTGCGCGAACCGTCGCAGCCCACCACGTACTTGGCGCGGATCGTCGAGGTCTCGCCCGTGGGCTCGAAGTTCTCGACGTGCTGGAGCGTGACCGCGACCGGGTGCTCGCCGTCGGTGCCGAGCTGGACGTCGGTGGCGTGCAAGCCGTAGAACGGCTCGGCTCGGCTGGCCGAGCGGCGCATGTGGTCGCGCAGGTGGGCCAGCATCCGCGCCTGGTTGACGATCATGTGCGGCATCTCGGAGATGCCCTCCTCCACGTCGTCGACGCGCCCGGCGCGCACGATCGCACCGCTGCCCTCGGGGTCCGGCCGCCAGAAGCTCACCTCGTTGACCTGGTAGCCCTCGTGGATGAGCCGGTCGGCCAGTCCGAACGCCTCGAACATCTCCACCGTGCGGCAGGCGACACCATCGGCCTGGCCGACTTCCAGCGCTCCGTCCCGCCGGTCGACGATCACCGTGCGCAGCTCCGGGAACTGGGCGAGCTGGGCCGCCAGCACCAGGCCGGCCGGGCCGCAGCCGATGATCACCACGTCGGCCGTGTCCCGCAGCCCGGACGTCCGTTCCGCGACGGACGGGTGGGGCTCGTCCACGAACGGATCGCCGGGCTTGTAACCGTCAAGGTAGAACTGCACTGGTCTGAACTCCTCTTCGCATCCGCGGGCCGTTCTTGGATCGCCCGCTGAGCTCCGCCCGGACCACCGGGTAGCGCGTCCACCCTGCGACGGCCCCGGGCTGAGGAACAGGTAGTTCTGCTGTGAAGAATTCGCCCCGGTTCCGCGAGCCGTGCCGCTGGCCGCGGAACCGGAGGTGGTCATTCCCGATGCAGGTCCTTCTCCAACACGCTCGCGGCCGAGGAGAGGATCGTGATGATCGGGCGCAGCCGCCCCCGGTCGTACCGCACGCTGGGCATCGACACCGACAGGCCCGCGATCGCAGCGCCCTCCGGGGATCGGACGGGCACGCCGATGGCGACGACCCCGCGCTCCGAACGCCCTTGGTTGAGCGCGAATCCGTTGCGCCGGACCTTCGCCAGCTCCCGGCGCAGCCGGTCCACGTCGGGCACCTCGGCCTGGTCCGCTCCGGCGTAGGTGGAGTCGAGCTCTTCGTCGGTGAGCTCGGCGAGCAGCAGCAGGCCCGCGGTGGTCTGGTGGGCGGGGAAGACCATGCCCTCGCGGGAGCCCACCCGCAGCGCCTGCCGGCACTCCGCGCAGGCGATGAACCGGGTGGTGGTCCCGGTGCGCACCGTCAGGTTGACCGACTCCCCCAGCTCGTCCACGAGCCTGTGCAGATGGGGCAGGGCGGCCTGCCGCAGCCGGGAGGCCGTCGAGCGCGAGTGCGAGGCGAGCTCCAGGACAGGTCCCGCGCGGTAGACCTTGGTGTCGTCCTGCGCGGCGAAGTCCCGGTAGACGAGCATCGCGAGCAGGCGGTGGGCGGTCGATCGCGCGACACCCAGGCGCTCGGCCGCGTCGGCGACGCTCAGACCGCCTTCGAGCTGCAGGATCGTCGCCAGCCGCAACGCGTGATCAACGCTGGCGATGGCGTACGCCGGGGGTTGTTTCATCTCCGCGGCCATCAGCCCTCCGAGTTCGGTTCTGGTCTGCAGAATACGCGGTTCCACCAAGTGCGCAGCGGCCCAGCACAGGCAGCCCCGCCCGCCCCAATACGCCTTCCCTCCCACGGGAAAACTCACATGGACACCCCGTCCAACTTTTCGGCGCGCGAATCTAGACAGGTTGTCCAAGTCTTTGCGATGCTGGCCCGAAGCCACCGGCAGTGAGGCAGCGCACCGGCAGAGCTGCCTCGTCACGACAGGGAGAACCGGATGAGAGTGGATGGCGCCATCGCAGTCGTCACGGGAGCCGCTTCGGGAATGGGACTGGCCACGGCCAAGGCCCTGACCGACGCCGGCGCGACGGTCTACGGCATCGATCTGCGCCGGGAAGCGCTGGACGAGGAGTTCGCCCAGCTCCCCCGCGCCCGCGGCTTCGCGCTGGACGTGTCCGACTCGGCAGCGATCAACGAGGTCTTCGGCCGGCTCGAGGCCGACCACGGCAAGCTCGACGTCCTGGTCAACGCCGCAGGGGTGTCCACC
Organism: Saccharopolyspora karakumensis; assembly: GCF_004349225.1. Classification (NCBI taxonomy): domain Bacteria; kingdom Bacillati; phylum Actinomycetota; class Actinomycetes; order Pseudonocardiales; family Pseudonocardiaceae; genus Saccharopolyspora; species Saccharopolyspora karakumensis. Next base: position 4,756 of record NZ_SMLA01000070.1, on the reverse strand, counting down.
CCCGGCGGGGAGCAGCAGGCATGGGTGGACGGCATCAACGACCGGATGGTCAACGCGGCCAAGACCGGCGAGACGTTCCACCCCGAGTTCCTGAACGGGATCACCGATGCGGACTTCGACCGCGTGGTCGCCATCAACCTCAACGGCACCTTCTACACGATCCGCGCCGCCGTGGAGCTGCTGAAGAAGGCCGGCGGCGGTTCGATCGTCAACTTCGCCTCGGTGGCGGGGCTCATCGGCCTGCCCATGCCCGCCTACTACCCGGCGTCCAAGGCCGCGATCGTCGGGCTGACCAAGGCGGTGGCCGCCGAACTGGCGCCGTTCGACATCCGCGTCAACGCCCTGGCCCCGGCCGGGGTGAACACCGCGATGCTCAGCGCCTCCGGCGACGACCACGTCCAGGCGCTGCTGGCGCTGCAGCCGCTCAAGCGCGTCGCAGAACCCGACGAGGTCGGCCGCACCGTCCTGTTCCTGGCCTCCGACGCCGGCAAGCACTTCACCGGCCAGACGCTCTCGCCCTCCGGCGGCGCGCTCATGGCGTGAGCGCGCCTGCCCGACCACCCCTGCCCCGCAGCACGAACGGAAGAACAGTGCCCGAGAACCACGACCCCCAGGTGACCATCACCGACGTCCCCGGCCTGGAACGTCGATTCCTCGAAGTCCTGGACGAGTCCATCCGCGGCGACATCGCGCGCGGCGACTACCACGGCGCCACCATCATCGTCGCCCGGCACGGCGAGATCGCGCTGCGCGGCGCCTACGGGGTGTCCGATGCGGACACCGGCCGACCGACCGCGACCGACGACGTCTACCGCGTCCTGTCGATGTCCAAGGGCTTCACCAACGCGCTGGTGTTCCGAGCCCTCAGCGAGGGAAAGCTCATGCTCTCCACCCGCGTCGTCGACCTCATCCCCGAGTTCTTCGGGCCCGAACCGTTCCGGGCCGCGCGCAAGGACCGGATCAACGTCGCGCACCTGCTCACCCACCGCGCCGGCATGCCCGCCACGCCGAACCCCGGCCTGGGCCCGGAGAGGTTCGCGGTGCTCGCCGACGTCGTCGACGCCCTCGGCACCGTCGACGTGGTGCACGAGCCGGGCACCCACCTGCACTACTCCCCCGCCATCAACCACGCGCTGCTGGGCGAGATGGTCCGCCGCGCCCACGGTGCCGCGTCGTTCCGCGAACTCGTGCACGAGCAGGTCTTCCACCCGATCGGCATGACGCACACCCGCTTCGGGCTCCCGCCGGAGTGGCGGGACCGCGCCGTTCCGCTCAAGGTGGTCGCGGCCACCGATTCCTGGCTCGAACCCGACGACATCGAATGCCTCAACGACGTCATCGACCGTACCGACGCCGAAATGCCCTGGGTCGGCGCCGTTTCCACGATCGACGACGTCTTCGCCTTCACCGAGGTGCTGCGCAACCGGGGCCGCACCGACGACGGCGAGCAGATCATCGGCGAGTCGGTGCTGGACTTCGCCACCACCAACCAGACCGGCGACGACATCAACGACCTCTACGGCATGGTCGCCCACGCGCGCAGGTGGGACCTGCCGCCCGGCAACATGGGGCTCGGCATGGCACTGGCCGGAACCGGTTCGCACGCCCGCTTCTTCGGGCCTTTCGTGTCCCCGCGCACCTTCGGTTGCTACGGCGCCGGGTCCTCGCTGCTGTGGGTCGACCCCGTCTCGGACGTCTCGTTCTGCTTCCTGTCCTCCGGCGTGATGGACGAGGGCGACAACGTCGCGCGCTTCCAGAAGCTGTCCTCGATCGCCGCGTCCGCGGTCCGCTCCAGGTGAGGTGTCGATGACCACTCAGCACGACGCGACCGGAGGCTGCCCGGTCACCCGCGGTTTCGACGTCATGTCCGAGGCGTACTACCGCGACCCCGCGCTGCACCTGGCCGCGGCCCGCGAGGACGCCCCGGTGTTCTTCTACGAGCCGCTGCACGGCTGGGTGGTCACCCGGCGCGAGGACGCGCTGCGCGTCCTCGGCGACTGGAAGGCGTTCTCCTCGGAGGCCAACACGGCGGCGCGGGTTCCGGAGAAGTACCACGACACGTACCCGCCGGAGCTGATCTCCAGCATGATCGTCGGGCAGGACCCGCCGCGGCACACCGAGACCCGCAAGATCGCCCAGCGCGGCTTCCTCAAGGAGCGCATGGAACGACTCCAGCCCGAGATCGAGGCCCGCGCCCACCGCATCATCGACCGGTTCGAGAACAGCGGTTCCGGCAACATCGTCGAGGACTACTGCCTCGAGCTGACCACGCAGACGATCATGGCCCTGCTCGACCTCGGCTACGACCAGGAGCAGATGCTGCGCCAGGTGCGCGACGACCTGTTCTCCGTGCTCTCCAGCGCCCACGCCGACATCACCGAGGACGCCAGGCTGGAGATCTGGGACCGGTTCGTGGCCGCCAACCTCGAGCTGAGGGAGATCATCGAGGCCCGGCGCGGGTCGGAGGCCGACGACCTCATCTCGGTGCTGGCCTCGGCCCGCGACGCCGACGGTTCCTGGGCGCTGGACACCGCCCGCATCGGCCTGCACGTCGCCGAACTGGCCGCCGCGGGCACCGACACCACGGCCCAGGCCATGGCCAACGCGATCCTGTTCCTGGCCCGCTCCCCCGAGACCCTGCAGGAGGCGATCGCCGAACCCGAGCTGTGGCAGCGGGTGTTCGAGGAGACGGTGCGCCGCCGGCCGTCGTCGACGTTCACCTCCCGCCGCGCCACCGCCGACGTCGAGATCGGCGGGGTGCGCATCGCCGCGGGCGAGATGATCCACGTCGCCTTGAGCAGTGCGAACACCGATCCTGCGCACCACGACCGGCCGTTCGAGTTCGACATCCACCGGCCAGACCCAACCGATCACCTGGCCTTCTCCACCGGGCGGCACACCTGCTTGGGCAACCCGCTCGCCAGGGTGCAGGGGCCCACCGGGCTCAAGGCGCTGTTCCAGCGCCTGCCGTCGCTGCGACCCGACGAGCCCGTCGAGCTCGACTTCCGGCCGACCGCACTGGTCCCGATCCGGCGAAGCCTGCAGGTCAGCTGGGACACCGCCGACGTCCAGCGGTCCAAGGAACGCACCGTGCGCACCCTCAACCTCGAGGTGCTCGAACGCGCGGAGGTCTCGGACGGCGTCATCGCCCTGACGCTGGGACACCCGGACGGCGGTGAGCTGCCGCGCTGGAAGGCCGGAGCGCACATCGACGTGCACCTCCCGGGAGCGGAGGAGCCGCTGGTGCGCCAGTACTCGCTGGCCTCCGACGCCGACCAGCGCACCACGTACCGCATCGGAGTGCTGCGGGAACCCGACGGCCGCGGCGGTTCGGCGGCCGTGCACGACACGCTGCTACCGGGCTCGGCGGTCACGGTGTCGTGGCCGCGCAACAACTTCCGGCTGACGCCGGCATCGCGGTACGTGTTCGTCGCCGGCGGCATCGGCATCACCCCGATCCTGCCGATGATCGCCGAAGCCGAGCGGGCCGGGATCGAGTGGGAGCTGGTCTACGGCGGGCGCAGCCGCGCGTCGATGGCGTTCCTCGACGAACTGGCCGCCCACGACCGCCGGATGACGCTGGTGCCGCAGGACGAGTGCGGGCTGATCGACGTGCCCGGACTGCTCGGCACGTCCCGGGACGACTGCCTGGTCTACGCCTGCGGCCCCGAACCGCTGCTGCGCGCCGTCGAGGAGGCCATGAGCGGCTGGCCGAAGGACTCCCTGCGCCTGGAGCGGTTCGCCCCGAAGGCGGTGGAGCGCACCGAACCGGATTCACCGTTCCAGGTCGAGCTGGCCGAGTCCGGGACGGTCGTCGACGTCGGCGCCGAGGAGACGATCCTGGACGCGCTCGAACGGTCCGGACTGCCCGCGATCTCCTCGTGCAAGACCGGCACCTGCGGCACGTGCGAGACCCGGATCGTCTCCGGCCGCGCCGACCACCGGGATTCGATCCTCACGCCCTCCGAGCAGGAGGCCGACGAGACCATGATGATCTGCGTCTCGCGCGCCGCCGACGGGTGCGCGCGGATCGTGCTCGACCGGTGAACGCATTCGGGCCATGCGCGGGAAGCTGCTCGCGCATGGCCCGACCGGCGTGGCGCCGAATTCCGTTCCAGCGACGGCTCATTCGCCGAAAAGGCGCGCCCACTGCGCGGCCAGCGCGGTCAGGACTCGATCCTCGTGATCGCCGCGGCGGCGTATGTAGAGGAAGTAGAAGTTGCGCTCGAGGCTCATCATGAGCGTCACCATGTGCGCCTCCCGGTCCAACCGCTCCTCCTCGGAGCAATCCCGGTAGAGCGCGACCTGCGCCCGGCACATCCGATGGATCAGACCCAGCCACTCGTCCAGGATGTCCGGTTCGTCGCCCATCGCCTGGGCGATCGCGTTGAACTCGGCCGCGTAGCGGAACCACATCTGCCGCGCCCGGTCGACCCAGCCCCGCATCGTCTCGGGCGAGTGATCCGGCAGCGCGTCCAGCGCGGTGTAGAGCTCCTCCACCTCCGGCTCCAACTCCCGCATCCTGGTCATGACCAGCTGGGACTTGGTGTTGAAGTACAGGTAGAGGTTGGCCCGGCTGCCTCCGGCGGCGTGCGCGATCTGCGCCATCGAGGTCTGCGCGTAGCCCTTCTCCTGGAACAGCTGCAGCGCCACCTCCACGAAACGCCGTCGCGTGGCGACGCTCCGCGCAGTGCGGTCGGTCATGCTGCGGCCTCGTTCCTCTCGGGACGTCTCGCTCGACCTCGCCATTTTGCCC